>NZ_JBARVQ010000001.1:0-9005 GCF_049646345.1 Albidovulum sp.
TCATTGAATCAGGGATTGAAGGCGCGGAAAGACGGTTTACCCTCACCGACATGAAAACACTGGCATCACCATGACTACTCCCCGCTTCCGTGTCGACTTCAACGAAATGACAGAGCCCGATCTTGTACTTTTATCGGCGTCCGGTACTCGCGAGGACAGTGAAGGGAATGCCGTACATCTTTCCGAAGGGCTTGCTGTCTCGGTCTTCTGCGAGGATTTGAGCGAAGCTGGTGAACGGGAAGACCTGAGTGCCGATGGCATTGTCGAGCGCAACCGTAACGTTGGCTGGAGTGCTCATGTAAAATGGTGCTGCCGCTTTTCACCTCCGGGGCTTCGGCACGTAAAGCCTTGACCCTCTGCGCCTAAGCGAACGCACGAGCCGAACCGTAGGCCGGGGTTCACCCCGGCTCTCTCCCGAAATGGCGGGGTGAACCCCGCCCTATAATATTCGCCCCCCCGGAACCCGGCCCAAATCAATTTCCGCTCACGGCCCCAGGGTTCCCCTTGCGGCCCGCAACGCCTGCGCTAGATTCCACTTTGCAGGACAGGCCAAACCGCCCCCTGCTGCCCATCGGGATCATCGCCCTGCCCGGCCAAGGCAGGCTCCCCTGACACCCCCCTGAGCATCGGACCGGACGGCATCAGCCGCCCGGAACCTCACGCGAAAAGGGAAGACCCATGTCCAAGGAAAAAAGCCGCGGCAACAAGGAAGCCAAGAAGCCGAAGAAGGTGCAGCCGAAGGTGCTCGCCACCGCCAATTCCGGTGCCGCCAAGGCCGACACCGTGATCGCCGGCAAGAAGATCAAGTGAACGCTCCCGGGTGGTCCCGGTCGCCGGGACCACCCCTTGCCCCCTAACGCCGCCTGAACCCGCCGTGCGCCCGTGCCATACGTTTTGCCGACGCTTTGCCGACGGAACGCAGACCGGTGCCGGTCCGGTTTTCCCGACCTGCGGAACGGTGCCCTTTCTGTTAGTCTGCCAATATTGATGAAAGGCATTTTCGAAGGGACCGAAGGGTAACAGGCCGGGGGTCCGGATTAACGCGGTATCCCGGCCGTACACGTCCTTTCACGTGCCCGCCAGAACACTGAAACATCCTCTGGCACGGACGCGAACCGCCCCCATGTCTTTCTCAGGTGAAGGAGGAAGAGATGACACGCAACGCGCCGAAACCGCCCGTCCCCAAGCCCCGTCCCGGCGACCGTCAGGCCCCGCAGCCGCGCGTGGCTTACCGCTTCACCGATTGGGCGATGATCTAAAGCGTTTCAGGGAATCGCTACGATCAAGTCATTGCAATAACAAAGATATCCGCCTGCCGCGAACCGGTCAGGCTCCGCGCATCCGGCCCCGGTTGCGCATGATGCGCCAGGCTTCCAGCACCACCAACGGCCCGCAATAGATTACGACTTCCATCATGTTATGCGTCGTCATCGCCCAATGGATCAGCGTCAGCACGGCCATTGGATAGATCCAGCGCTGCAAGGTCTTCCACTGCGGCCCCAGCTTTCTGACCGCCAGATCGAATGAGGTGATCGCCAGCAGGATCATGATCGGGAAAGCGATCCAGCCGGTCAGAATCTCCACCCGTTTGAAGGACCGGATCAACGATCCCATATTTGCGTTAACCAGCCAGAACAGCAGGTGCAGTAGGGCATAGCCAAAGCTCGCCACGCCAAAATATCGCCGCCGCTTGCGCAGCCATGGCAGGGGGCCGACCAGCATTTGAAGCGGCGTCACCGCCATCGTGAGGATAAGAAGCCAGCAGGACAGAACCCCGGTCCAGGGCACGAACGGCACCCGTCCCGGCAGGATGTGAAACCAGAGCAGGATGAACCAGACGGCAGGCAGCGTCAGCAGCGCCCAGAGCAGATAGATGTTATCCGTCAGCCGCCGCACCGGGCCGATCTGTTCATTCATGTGTCTTGCTCGCTATTCCGCTGCGAATGCCGTTTTCAACCCGGCCTCGCCTTCCTTCTTCACTTCGAACTCTTCATGATAGGAGCGTTCGACATTGACGTTCCAGACATCGTTGTTCTCGCCAAGGATGTTACGGGCGGCCAGCATCGCCGACAGCATCGAATGATCCTGATTGTTGTAACGATGCAGACCATTGCGGCCCACAGTCTGGAAATTCTCAAGGCTCAGCAGCCAGTCCTCGATCACATCGAGAGCTGCGCGGTAGTCGCCATCATAGACCGGATAGGCTTTCGGCTGACGGATGATCGCCGCGTCAATGACGTCGGTCGCCTTGGCAAGGCCCAGCTGCTCAAGCTCTTTCGAGGCAAGCTCACGCAGGTCCGCGTCGGACATGCTCCACAGCCCGTCACCTTCCTGGCAGAAATACTCCATGCCGATCGAGGCGGTATTTTGATCGGGAAGCATCTCTTTCGACCAGGCGCGGAAGTTCTGGATGCGGCCGACCTTCACCTTCGGCGAGTGGATGTAGATCCAGTTGTCGCGGAACGGGTCGGCATGATCCAGCACCAGTGTCACGATCAGGAAGTCGCGGTATTTGAGCATGTCCGCCGCTTCGACCACCTCGGGCGGTGGCGGCGGGTCGAAGGCATGGATCAGCTCGCGCAGCGCCATTGAGTTGACGAAGTGTTCGCCCTCGACACGCTCGACAACCGGCTCACGCCCATCTTCATGCCACTTCGTGACATCGACCGATGTGACACGGTTTCCGTCGCGGTTCACCTTCGTCACGGCCGAGCGCAGATGCACCTCGCCGCCCTGCTCATTGACGATCTGCTGCGTCTTTTCCCACATCATACCGGGGCCGAGGCGCGGATACTGAAACTCCTCGATCAGCGAGGTCGTATCATTGGCGCCCGAAATCGCGTTCCAGACAGCCTTGAACAGCGAAAGGTTCTTGATCCGCTGCGCCGCCCAGTCGGCGCGGATCTCTTTGGGATTGAGACCCCAGACCTTCTGCGTATAGCTGCGGAAGAAGTGCATGTAGAGCCGCCCGCCAAAGCGGTTGATCACCCATTCCTCAAAGTTCTCTTCCTTGCGGTAGGGCCGGACCTGCCACTTGAAGTAGCTCAGCAGGATACGCATCGACTCATAGGGGCCGATATTGGTCAGAGCGTTGAAAAGCTTCAGCGGATAGTCGAAGAACTTTTCACGGTAGTAGATGCGCGAAAGACGCGGGACGGTGATGAAGTCATCCTTCAGCACTTCGTGCCACATCGCCTCCACTTCCTTCACCTTCGTGAAGAACCGGTGGCCGCCGATATCAAAACGATAGCCATTGTTCGATTCCGTGCGGGAAATGCCCCCCACCATGTCGGAAGCCTCGAACACCAGCGGTTTGTGTTTGCCGCTGCGTTTCTGCAACTCGTAAGCCGCCGTAAGCCCTGCGGGGCCGCCACCTATGACGACTACCGGGCAACGTTCATCTTGCTGCATTTGTCCTACCACCGTTCCACAACTATGTTTTTTTGAAAAACCACCCATTGAGCCACCATTATACATGGCGCCCCACGGGCCTCAAAATGATCCTTTGGGTTACTCATCACCGAACCACCACATTTGGAACCAATCCCACCAAGAAGTGCCGGTTCGTTGAACATGGTGCACTATTGATCACCACGCCTAAAGCATTACATACAACCATAAGCATACCATCCCTCAAACTCACACGCGGAAGGATGGCCCATCGAATCGAATGCTGCGCACATTTCGCATCTGATCGCGCAGTCCGATTCACACCAATCATCCTCAACTACATGCATATCTAACACTTCGTTAGATTTTTACTACTGCACCTTGCTCCGGGCAGAGGCCCTTCGCATCGAAAACGTTGCGCGTATCGAGGATGAGCCGCGCCGACCGCGCCACCTGGGCGTAATCCACATTCGTATGATCCGTCGCCACAAGAACGGCATCATAGGCAGCCAGTGCCTCATCCGTCAGCGGCGCGGATTGCCGCCCGGCCAGCCCCGGATGGTCGCGCGTCACCGGCATGACGGGGAAGTAGGGGTCATGATAGTCGCAAGACGCGCCCATCTCTTCCAGCCGGTTGAGAATAGCGAGTGCCGGGCTTTCGCGCGTGTCCTCCACATCCTTCTTGTAGGCGATGCCGAGGATCAGGACCCGCGCACCCTTTACCGCAGCACCCGCCTTGCCAAGCTCGATCGCAACGCGACCCGCAAGAAGATCCGGGGCATGATCGTTGTTCAGCCGCGCCAGATCGACAATCGGCATGGCCGAGCCGACATCCTTGGCCCGCCACGAGAGGTAGACCGGCGAAACCGGAATGCAGTCGCCGCCGATCCCCGGCCCCGGATAGAAGGGCATATAGCCAAAGGGCTTGGTCGCGGCTGCCTTGACCACTTCCCAGACATCGACGCCCATCGCCTCCATCGCCACCTTCATTTCATTGACAAGGGCGATGTTCACCGTGCGGAAGCTGTTTTCAGCCAGCTTGACCGCTTCGGCGGTCGCAAGCGAACTGACCGGCACAGTTTTGGTCACGAACTGCGAATAGAACAGATCGACCAGATCCCGCGACCGGTGATCATCCGCACCGACGATCTTCGGGATCGTCTGGGTCGTGTAATTCGCGTTGCCCGGATCTTCCCGCTCGGGCGAGAAGGCCAGAAAGAAGTCCTCTCCCGCACGCAATCCGCGCGCTTCAAGGATCGGTTTCAGGACCGTCGCCGTCGCGCCCGGCCAGACAGTGCTTTCCAGAACCACAAGATGTCCGGGCCGCAGCCATTTGGCAATCGTCTCACCCGCACGGACAACATAGGCAAGGTCGGGTTCGCGTGTGTCAGACAGCGGCGTCGGCACGCAGATCAGAATGACATCGGCATCGGCAAGCACCGCTGGATCGCTGGATGCGGAAAACCGCCCCGACGCCACGGCATCGCTCACACGTGTCTCCGGGAAGTACGAAACCACGCGCTCACCCGCATTGATCGCGGCCACCCGGTCGGCATTCAGGTCAAGCCCGGTTACACCAAATCCCGACTCGCTGACTGTCAGCGCCAGCGGCAGGCCGACATAGCCGAGCCCGACCGTCGAAACCTGTGCCTCACGCCGGGAAATTCGATCCTTCAGCGTGGAATAAAGCGAAAAGACGTTGGTCATAAACAACCCTGTATCAAAAGAACGGCACCACACGGAAATGCAGCACGTCACCACCACCAAGGCTAATTTGCCACAATGACTATAGGTGCGGCAATGATCGTGCCGCCAGTCAGGAATGTTGTACCCTATTTGGCGACAGTTTCATGTCGTCTGCATCTTTGATCGCTTATATGACATGCCGATGGCCGTTCGGAAAGCTGCATGCTACGATCCAAGCGATTTGGTCGGACGGCTTTTTCGAGTGAGGCGATATGAGAATTCTGATTACCGGCGGCGCGGGCTTTATCGGGTCGCATCTGGCGGAACGACTTGTGGCCGAGGGGCACAGCGTCACCGCATTGGACGATCTTTCGACGGGAAGAAGGGAAAACCTCGCAAGCCTCGCGGGCAGCAACCGCTTCCGCTTTGTCGAGGGCACGATTCTGGACGCGCCGACCGTTCAGGCGCTGGTGGATGAGGCCGATGTGATCTTCCACCTTGCCGCCGCGGTCGGCGTCAAGCTGATCATGGACGAACCCTCGCGCTCGATCCTGACCAATGTCGGCGGGACCGAAACCGTGCTGAAGGCGGCGCTTAAGGACAAGAAACTGACCTTCGTCGCCTCGACCTCCGAGGTCTATGGCAAGGCCACGAAGTTCCCGTTCTCCGAGGATGACGATCTGGTCATCGGGGCCACCAAGAACCTGCGCTGGTCCTACGCCTCGGCCAAACAGCTCGATGAATTCCTGACATTGGCCTATGTGCGCGAGGCGAGCCTGCCCGCCATTGTGCTGCGGTTTTTCAACACGACCGGCCCGCGCCAGACCGGGCGGTACGGGATGGTGCTGCCGAATTTCGTACAATCCGCACTTGAGGGGCGGCCACTGATGGTTCACGGCACCGGCGAACAATCGCGCTGCTTTGGCCATGTGGCCGATGTGGTAGAGGCGATGATGCGGCTCTTGGCGACGCCCGCCGCCCAAGGTCAGGTCTTCAATGTCGGCAACGATCAGGAGGTCACGATTCGCGGCCTTGCAGAACAGGTGATCGCCGCGACCGGATCACGCTCCGATATCCAGCTTATTCCATACGAATCCGTCTATCCTGTCGGGTTTGAGGATATGGCCCGCCGCCTGCCCGATGTATCCAAACTGGAACGCGCCACCGGCTTCCGCCCGCGCCGGCCACTCTCCGAGATCATTGCCGATATCGTCGCTGAAAAGCGCGCGGCGATGGCGGCTTGAAGGCAGGGCAATCATGATCGGACAGGGACAGAAGGACTGGCTCTGGCTTGGCGCGATCCTCGCGCTGGCTGTTGCCTTGCGGATCTGGGGCCTCAACGCGCCGATGTGGCATGACGAGATCCAGACACTGGTGACCCATCTGAATCTCGGCTGGGGCGAGATGGTTCAGAGCTATTCGATGAACCATCACTACCTGCACAACATCCTTGCCAAGATCTCCATGACGATCTTCGGCGATGATCCCTGGGCAATCCGGCTTCCGGCGATGCTTTTCGGGTTGGGCACGCTGGCGGTAATCTGGGTGCTGGCACGCGGCATGGCCGGTGCGACGGTCGCGCATGTGACGACACTTCTGCTGACGCTCAGCTACCACCAGATCTGGTTTTCCCAGAACGCGCGCGGCTATACCGGGCTCGCCTTCTTCTCGGTCCTGGGAATGCTCTATTTCCTGCGCGGGATGGAACGGCCCCGGCGCGGAACGTGGATTGCCTATGGGTTTTGCCTTGCCGCCGCGGTCTTTACCCATCTGACGGGCGCCTTCTTCTTCATGGCGCAGGGGGTGATCTGGCTTGCCGTGGTTGCGATCCGCGGGCCACGCGGGCGGCTGGAAGGCGGTCTGATCCGGCTTCCCTTCCTGGGTTTCCTCGTTGGCGGGCTGATCACGGCCGCATTCTACCTGCCGCTGTTGCCAAGCCTCATCGACACGGTCTCCAACGTGTCCGGGACCTCGGCGACCGACGTCATGCAGGAATACCAGAACCCGCTCTGGACCGCGTTCGAGGCGATCCGGACGGGCATTGGCCATGCAGGTCCCCTGACCGCACTGGTCGGTGCTGCGGTGCTGATCCTGTCGATCCTCGGCGCCATCGCGCTTCACCGCGACGCGCCGCTCTTCGCGCCGACGACCTTCCTGCATATCGTCCTGACCGCCGGGCTCTTGATGGCCGTCGGCATGCGCATCTGGCCGCGCTTCTTCTTTGTCGATATCGCCTTTCTGATGCTGCTGATCGTCATGGGCGTGCAGCTGTGCTGCGCCCTGATCGGCCATTTTATCGGTGGCGAGCGGGTGTCGCGCGTTTTGTTCATCCTGTCGGCCATCGCCATGACCGCGATTTCCGCAGGCCTCGCCAAGCGCAACTACGATTTCCCCAAGCAGGACCTCGCAGGGGCCTATGCGTTTACCGAGGCGGAACGGAAGCCTGAAACACGTGTCTTTGCCATCGGTTATGCCGGGCAGGATTTCCGTGATCACTACAAGGCCGACTGGCCGATCCTCTTTACCAATGACGAATATGTCGCGGCGCTGGCAGCACCCGGCCCGGTGATCCTTGTCGTCGGCTTCCCCGAACGCAATTTCCGCGACGTGCCGCAACTGGCCATCGATGCGGATGCCTTTGGCCCGACGAATGTCTGTGCCCCCGACCATACCGCCCCCGTTCTGACGACGCTCCGTTGTTTCGGCGGCACGCTGGGCGACGGTAATGTGATCGTCTTTGGCCGTGACTGAAGCCAGCGATATCGTCATCGGCTCCGGCCCGTCCGGGGTCGCCGCCGCCAAGGCGTTGCTGGCGCGGGGGCGCAGCGTTCTGATGCTCGACGGCGGCAAGGTGCTGGAGGCGGAGGCCGAAGCTCGCCGCGCCGCCCTTTCTGCCACCGATCCGGGTGCGTGGGGTCAGGCCGGGCGCGACGACTGGATGGCGCCGCAATATCAGGCGGCACCCGGCCAGATCCGTCGCTACGGCTCGGATTTCGCGATGGAGCCCGGTGCCGATACCTTCGCCGACCTGCCCGGCTGGATGGGCCTGCGCGCCTCGCGCGCGGCGGGAGGGCTCTCGAACCTCTGGGGTTCGGCAGTGCTTCCTTACGCCCAGAAGGACATGGCGGGCTGGCCGATCACCGCCGACGACCTCGCGCCACATTACCGGGCGGTTGCCGGTTTCCTGCCGGTTGCGGGAACAAGCGACCCGCTGGAAACCCTTCTGCCCGCCTTCCCGATGGATGGCCGGACCGGGATCGACCCCGCGCCACAAGCGCGCGAATTGCTGAAACGGCTGTCGGCCCGGCAAGTGGCACTGGCGGAAATGGGTGTCCATGCGGGGTCTCCACGGCAGGCGGTCGATACATCGTGCCACCTTTGCGGCCTGTGCCTGCATGGCTGTCCCTTCGGACTGATCTGGTCGGCCCGCGACACGCTGACCGATCTGCGGCAACATCCCGGTTTCACCTACCGCCCCGGCGCGGTTGTGACCCGGGCAGAGGAAGAAGCGGGCGCGATCACGCTGCATCTTGCCGATGGCACGACTGTGACCGGTGCCCGCGCCTTCCTTGGCGCAGGCGTGCTGGAAACCGCGCGTATCCTGCTTGCGTCGCAGCCGAACCTTCAGGAACTGACCCTGAAGGACAGCCAGCACGCCTTCCTGCCGATGCTGCACCGCTGGTGGAACCGCACCCGTCCCGACCGGGGGCGCTTTCACACCCTGCCGCAGGCCTTTGTCGAGATAGACGAAGACGCGGTTTCGCCCTTCCTGATCCATTCGCAGATCTACACCTGGAACGAACATTTTCAGCGCGACCTGACCCTGAACTACGCGCGAAAACTACCGGGCTCTGCCCCGCTTTTCACCGCGCTGGCAAGGCGGCTGATCGTGGCGCAGATATTCCTGCATTCGGATCATTCGCACCGGA
>NZ_JBARVQ010000002.1:0-4878 GCF_049646345.1 Albidovulum sp.
CACGGTGATTGCCGCCAGAAGCGGCGTTTCCTTGAACATCGCGATGAAATAGTTCGCCAGTGCCGGGATCATCGGCGGGATCGCCTGCGGAATGATGATATTGACCCAGGTCTGGTGCATCGTGAGATTCACGGCCTTTGCCGCCTCCCACTGACCGCGCGGGATATTGTCGATGCCCGCACGATAGACTTCGGCCGTGTAGGTCGCATAATGCAGGCCAAGCCCGATTACCCCAGCCGCCAGCGGCGAGAGAACCAGCCCCATATCGGGCAGGATGTAGAAGAGGAAATAGAGCTGCACCAGAAGCGGTGTGCCGCGCACGAATTCGGCGAGAAAACCGAGCGTGCGGGACAGGAGCCGGTTCGGCGACCGCCGTCCGATGGCCAGCCCAAGTCCCGCGAACATCGCGAGCACCGTGCCCAAGAGCGTCGCCTGAATGGTAACGATCACACCCTGCCCAAGCTGCGGCATAATCTCCCAGACGAAGGCCCAGTCCCACTTCATCGCCCTATGCCCTCGTCACGTCGAGCCCACGCGACAGATGCCGCTCAAGTGCCCGGATGGAATTTGACAGGATCAGTGAGAACACGAAATAGAGCATAAGGATTGTCAGGAAGGGCACCGCTGTCGATCCGGTCTGGGCGCGCACAACCTGTGCCTGAAAGGTCATGTCAGAGAGTGATATCAGCGAAACAATGGCCGTGCCCTTCAGAAGCTCTATCGCGTTGTTGCCGAAAGTCGGCAACATCAGAACAAAGGCTTGCGGCAGGATCACATGACGCATTTCCTGAAACCGCGTGAGATTGAGCGCGGTGCAGGCTTCATATTGTTCGCGCGGGACTGACTTGATGGCCCCCCTCACCACTTCGGCGGCATAAGCCCCGACGTTAAGGCCCAGCGCCAGCACCCCCGCCTGCATCGGCGTTAGGGGAATGCCCAAAAGCGGCAAAACGAAATAGGCCCAGAAAAGCTGAACAAAGATCGATGTGCCGCGGAAAAACTCGATATAGGCGGTCGCCAGCCAGCGCAGGGGCCAGTAGCGCGACACCCGGCCCAGACCGCCGACAAAGGCAGCGACCAGCGCAAGCGCGCAGGACAACAGCGTGATCTGAACGGTCACGCCCGCGCCCGAAAGGATCAGGCCGATATATCCGGACCATAGTTCCATGGGTTAGCTGTCTCGCCAGAGGTGGGGGGAGGGGGCGGCGGAACCGCCCCCCTTATTGCTCAGTTCGGTCCGCCGCAAAGCGTCTCGCGATCGGTCTGCATCGCGGCTGCTGCCGAATAGCCATAAGGTTCGACGATCGCGGCAAACTCGCCATTTTCCTTCATCTCGGCCAGCACCGCGTCATATGCGTCCCGAAGCGCGCTATCTTCCTTGCGGAAGGCAACACCGGCGCAGAAGATTGGCGTATTCTCGACCGGCGCGAACATTTCGAGACCCGAACCCTCGCCCGCCTTTTTCAGAAGGTCCGAAATCGACAGAACCGGCAGCGCATAGACATCGATGCGGCCATCCTGCAGCATCTTGGAGCCGGACTGTGGATCCGGCACCACGATCACGTTGGCACGGTCCACGCCCGCCTCGATCGCCAGCTTCTCCTCGGTGCCGCCGCCGACAACGCCGACCTTGGCGCCGCTCGAGGCGATGTCGGCAAAGCTCTTCAACCCCATCGGGTTGCCTTCCTTGACCATGAAGCTTTCCGCGTCACAAAGGTCGGGCTGAGAAAAGGCAACAGCCTCGCAGCGCTCCGGTTTGATGAAGAGGCCAGCCGCGACCATGTCGAAGCGCTGTGCCTGAAGGCCGGGGATCATCGCACCATATTCCGAGATAGAGGCGACAATCTCTTCCACGCCCATCTTTTTCAGCACGGCCAGCGCCACATCAGGGCCAGCCCCCGAAACCTTTCCGTCAGCGGTTACCTGCGTCCAAGGCGGCTCGTTGGCGATGGCGATCCGGGCAAAGCCCTGCGATTGCAAGCCTTCTATATCGGCGGCCTGTGCCGCGCTGGTCGCACTCAACGCGCTGACGCCAAATGCAGTGAGTGTCAGAAATGTCGTGAGTTTCATTCTTCGATTCTCCTCGCTGTTGTCGGACCTGTGGTCCAATTCGTTTCGTCGCCTCAGATCCGTTGACCTGCTGCGACGATCTTGCGCAGGAAGGCCTTGGTCCGTTCCTCCTGCGGGTCGGTGAAAATCTGATCGGGTGGACCCTCTTCGACGATGCGGCCCCCGTCGAAAAACAGAACCCGGTCGGCAAAATCATGGGCGAAGCTCATCTCATGCGTCACGAGCAGCATCGTCATGTCGGTTTCCTCGGCCAGCCGTCGCATGACGTTCAGCACTTCCTCGACCAGTTCGGGGTCAAGCGCCGAGGTAACCTCGTCGAAGAGCATGATCTTCGGCTTCAGTGCGAGAGCGCGGGCAATGGCGACGCGCTGCTTCTGACCGCCTGAAAGCTGTGCCGGCTTCTGCCCGGCCTTATCGGCCATTCCGACCATTTCCAGCAGCTGCATCGCATCCGCTTCGGCATCGGCCTTTGCGGCGCCCTTGGTCAGGATCGGCGCTAGCGTGACATTCTGCAGCACGGTTTTGTGTGGGAACAGATTGAAAAGCTGGAAAACCATGCCGACCTTGGCGCGCATCTTGTGCAGATGCGCCTCGTCTGCGGGCACCAGCGCATCGCCGCGCTTCATGTGCCACAAGGGTTCGCCCTCCATCTCGATCATGCCGGAATTGATCGCCTCGAGCGTCATCAGGATACGCAGGATGGTGGTCTTGCCCGATCCTGACGGCCCGATCAGCGCCAGCTTCTCGCCGGGACGGACATCGAAGCTGAGATCCTTCAGAACCTGGAATGCGCCAAAGCTCTTGTTTACCTTGTCGATGCGGATGATCGGTGATGCCACCGGTTTAGCCCCCTGACGTCAAACATTGTCTTAGTGGGGCGCAAATTGAAATGAGAACAATTGCGAGTCAAACTCTATATTAAATCATGACAATTTTTAGATCGTCAAAAGCGCAGGTTCTGGATGGCTTCGTGCGAGCCGCGCAACGGTGGCAAGGCCACGCCCCAGCGCCTCTTCGGTTGCGGCGCCGATGCAGATGCGGACCGCCGGCGGGTTAGGCCGGTCGCCCAGCGTGAAAGAGGAGCCAGGCGCCACCGCGACCCCGTTCAGCCGCGCGTGAGCGACGAATTCCTCTTCGGTCCAGGGCTCAGGCAAGGGCAGCCACACATGTAGGCCGTTCGGCGAGGCGCGGAAGTCGATCCCGGAAAGAACCTCTGCAGCCAACCGATTGCGCCGGCTGAGCGCATCGATCTGCCAGTCGAGCAACCGGGCGGCTGTCCCGTCTTCGATCCAGCGCGATGTGATCTCGGCCAAAATGGGCGTCGCCATCCAGTTCGTCACAAGATGCCGGTTCGCGACCGCAGCCTCGAATCGTTCCGGAGCGACCAGATAGCCGGTCCGCAGCCCCGGCATGATGCATTTGCTGAACCCGGTGAAGTAGAATGTGCGGTCCGGCGCGAGGGCTGCGATGGGGTCTGGCCTGTCCGGTTGAACCGGCCCCCAGGCGTCATTTTCGATCATCAGCACGTCATGACGCTCGGCGATTGCGCAAATTTCGCGTCGCCGCGCCAGACCCATGACCGCCGTCGTAGGGTTGAGCCCGGCAGGCATGAGAAAAAGCGCCCGAACCGCATTGGTGCGGCACACGGCATCGAAATCCGCCGGCACAATGCCTTCGGCATCAATCCGAAGGCCCTTCAGGCGCAGGCCGAGATAGCGGCAAAGTGGTTTCAGCGTGTGATGCCCGACCTCTTCGGTCACGACAAGATCGCCCGGACTGGCTGCGGCCATCAGCGCAATGGTCATTGCCGAGGTGCTGCCATTGGTGAGCAGGACAGAGTCAGTCCGTGCGGCCAACCCGCAGAGCCGCAGCCATTTCAGTGCGCTGCTCTGGCTGTTCCTGAGTGCGACCGAGGGGCGGAAGGACAGGACAGCAGAGGCTGGCATTTCTTCCCCCAGCCGCGACAGGGCCGCCCGCATCTGGTCTACATGAATCTGGTCACAGACCGGCTTCAGAATCGAGCAATCAACGAGGCGGTCATATTGACTATCAGGCAAAAAGGGTGGCTTTGCGTCGCCCTGAGTTGCGCGTACGAAGGTGCCGCGCCCCACCTCGCCGGTGATAATGCCCCGGGCGATAAGATCCTCGTACGCGCGGCTGACCGTCTGCACGCTGATACCGAGCCGGTAGGCAAGATCGCGATGCGTGGGCAGCCGGTCGCCAGCTTTCAATGCGCCGGCCTCGACGGCACGCAGGACGGCTTCGGCCAGCGAACGATAGGCGGGTCGTTTCAAATCTTCGGGGTTTGGCATCCAAATTGTCATGATTCAATTATGGATCTAATCAGAACAATTGACAAGCCCCACGTCACCAAACATTCTTCGCCGCATGTCCCAGATCAAGCTCGATAAACGCGACCTGCAGATCCTGTCGATCCTTTCCCGTGAAGGGCGCATCACCAAGTCCGAACTGGCTGCGCGGATCAATCTTTCCGCCACGCCCTGTTGGGAGCGGCTAAGGCGGCTGGAAGAGGCCGGCATCATCACGGGCTACCGCGCCGAGATCGAGCTTAGAAAGATCGCGCCGCATGTCACCGTCTTTGTGGTGGCCGAGTTGGAAAGTCACCGTGCCTTACGCATGCGCGCTTTTGAAGATGCCATGGCAGCCTATGACGAAGTTGTCGCCTGCTGGGCGCTCGGGGGTAGCTTTGACTATCTTCTGCAAGTTGTTACGCGCGATATCGACAGCTATCAGCGGCTGATCGACCGGATGCTGGCGGAAGGCCTAGGGCTCAGCCGCTACTTCACC
>NZ_JBARVQ010000003.1:0-4703 GCF_049646345.1 Albidovulum sp.
GATGAACCCGCCTTGAGGCTGGCCGTTCGGACAGATGTGACGCAAGGGTTGCGTCACATCGCCGGGTAGCCCGATTTTTCTTCGAAAAATCGTCGAATTTTCGCAGAAAATTCGTGCCGACTGTCAGGAATGGATCGGGCCGTCGCCACAGGCAAGTGCTGCTTCGCGGACCGCTTCCGAGAAAGTTGGATGAGCGTGGCAGGTCAATGCGATATCCTCGGCCGAAGCACCGAATTCCATGCCGACGCAGATTTCGTGGATCAACTCGCCTGCAGCGGGGCCAATGATATGGGCGCCGAGCACGCGGTCGGTTTCGGCATCCGCCAGCAGCTTGACGAAACCGTCGCCCTGAAACACCGCCTTGGCGCGGCCATTGCCCATGAAGGCGAACTTGCCCACCTTGTAGGCGCGGCCCTCTTCCTTCAGCTGTTCTTCGGTCTTGCCGACGGTCGCCACCTCCGGCGCAGTGTAGATCACCCCGGGAATGACGCCGTAGTTCACATGGCCATGCTTGCCCGCGATGACCTCTGCCACCGCCATGCCCTCATCCTCGGCCTTGTGGGCGAGCATCGGGCCAGTGATCGCGTCGCCGATGGCGTAGACACCTTTGACATTCGTCTGCCAGTGGGTGTCGGTCCTGACCTGACCGCGCTGTTCCATCTCTACCCCAAGCGCCTCCAGCCCGAGGCCGTCGGTATAGGGCTTGCGGCCCGTGGCGACCAGAACGCAGTCGGCGTCAAGCGTCGCTTCGCTGTCATCTTTGCGCAGCTTGTAGGTGACCTTGGCCTTGCCATTCTTGACCGTCGTGCCCTGAACCGCGGCGCCCATGATGAAGGTAAGTCCCTGTCTTTTCAGAAGTCTCTGGAAGGTCTTCTGGACCTCGCCATCCATGCCGGGGGTGATCGCGTCGAGGAATTCGACGACGGTCACCTTTGATCCCAGACGGGCATAGACGGAGCCGAGTTCGAGCCCGATCACGCCTGCGCCGATCACCACCATTTCCTTCGGGATCTTGCCCAGTTCCAGTGCGCCGGTGGAGGTGACGACGGTCTTTTCGTCGACGGTGACACCGGGCAACGAGGAGGGCTCAGACCCCGTGGCGATGACGATATTCCTGGCCTCATGCACCTCGTCGCCGACCTTGACCTTGCCTGGCTCCGGCACCGACCCCCAGCCTTTCAGCCAGCTTATCTTGTTCTTCTTGAACAGAAATTCGATGCCCTTGGTGTTCTGGCCGATAACTTCGTCCTTGTAGGACAGCATCTGTTTCCAGTCGACCGAGGGGGCCTTGCCCTTGAGGCCCATCTTGGCGAAGTTGTGTTCTGCGTCGTGCAGGCAATGGCTGGCATGGAGGAGCGCCTTCGACGGGATGCAACCAACATTGAGGCAGGTGCCGCCAAGCGTTTCGCGGCCCTCCACGACGGCGGTTTTCAGCCCGAGCTGGGCGCAGCGGATGGCGCAGACATAGCCGCCGGGGCCGGCGCCGATCACGATCACGTCGAACTCAGCCATGGGTCACTCCTTTGGTTTTTTCGTGTCGGCCATGCGTCGGCAAAACGTATGGCAAACGTATGGCATCTTGTCGGGCGTTGCACGGGGGGCTGTCTGCCCCCCGACGCGGCCATTCGGCCGCTCCCCCCGAGAGTATTTCTGAACAGAAGAAGGAAGGAGGGCGCCATGGCTTCGAAGTCGAGGCTTCATATCGCGGTGTTTCTGGCGCCCGCCGTCCTTGTCTATACGGCCGTGATGATCTGGCCCCTGTTCAATACGCTGAGGCTCGCGCTTTACACTTCTGGCGACGGGGCGCGCGTCTTTTCAGGGCTCACGAATTTCGCGACGCTTTTCGGCGATCCGCGCTGGTCGGCTTCGTTCTGGAACGCGCTTGGCAACAATTTCTGGTTCTTCATCGTGCATATGCTGGTCCAGAACCCGATTGGCGTGGCGCTGGCAGCGATCCTGTCGCATCCGCGTCTGCGTTTTGCCGCCCTTTACCGCTCGGCCATCTTCATCCCGACAATCCTGTCCTTTGTGATCGTCGGCTTTGCCTGGAAACTGATCCTGTCGCCCATCTGGGGCATCGCGCCCGGAATGCTGGATGCGGTCGGCCTGAAATCGCTTTTCGCACCATGGCTCGGACGAGAGGAATACGCCCTGACCACACTCGCGCTGATCTCGGTCTGGCAATTCGTCGGCATCCCGATGATGCTGATCTATGCCGCCCTGCTGTCGATCCCCGAAGAGGTGCTGGAGGCGGGCGAGATCGACGGCATCACCGGTGCGGCGGCCTTCTGGAAGATCAAGCTGCCGCTGATCCTGCCCTCAATCGGCATCATCTCGATCCTGACTTTCGTCGGCAATTTCAACGCGTTCGACCTGATCTATGCCGCACAGGGCGCGCTGGCCGGGCCGGATTATTCGACCGATATCCTCGGCACGTTCCTCTACCGCACCTTCTTCGGCTTCCAGTTGCAGCTTGGCGACCCGCATATGGGATCGGCCATCGCCACCGCGATGTTCGCGATCATCCTGGCCGGTGTTTGTATCTATCTTTTCGCCATCCAGACGCGCATGCGTCGGTACCAGTTCTGAGGTGGGATGATGAACAAGGCCCGTCAGAACCCGCTGAATTCCTTCGCCGCCCATGCGGCGCTGATCACCTGGACCGTGATCGCGCTTTTCCCGGTCGTGGTGATCCTGATCAATTCGTTCAAGACCCGGAAAGCGATCTTCCGCGAGCCATTGGCACTGCCCTCATCCGACAGTTTCTCGACCATCGGCTATGAGACGGTGATGAAGCAGGGGGATTTTTTCCTCTACTTCCAGAACTCCTTCATCGTCACCGTCGCATCCCTGTTCTTCATCCTTCTCTTCGGGGCCATGGCGGCCTTTGCGCTTGCGGAGTACCGGTTCAGGGGCAGTACGCTCATGGGGCTTTACCTCGCGCTCGGCATCATGATCCCGATCCGTATCGGTACCGTGGCGATCCTTGAACTGATGGTGCAGGCAGGCCTCGTGAACACGCTCTGGGCGCTGATCCTCGTCTATACGGCGCAAGGGCTGCCGCTTGCGGTCTTTATCCTTTCGGAGTTCATGCGGCAGGTCTCGGATGATCTGAAAAACGCGGGCCGTATCGACGGGATGAGCGAATATGCGATCTTCTTCAAGCTGGTGCTGCCGCTTGTGCGCCCGGCCATGGCGACGGTCGCCGTTTTCAACATGATCCCGATCTGGAACGACCTCTGGTTCCCGCTGATCCTGGCGCCCGGGGAAGAGACAAAGACGCTGACGCTCGGCTCGCAGGTCTTCATCGGCCAGTTCGTGACCGACTGGAACGCGGTCCTCTCGGCGCTGAGCCTCGCGATCCTGCCGGTGTTGGTGCTCTATGTCATCTTCTCGCGCCAACTCATTCGCGGCATCACCTCGGGGGCGGTGAAATGAGGGTTCTGATTGCAGGTCTCGGCAATATGGGGCTGTCCCATGCGCTGGCCCTTCATCACCACCCGAGTGCCGAGATCGTGGGCCTCGTGAACCGTTCGGGCCGTTGCGATCACCCCGACCTTGCCCCCTACCCCGTTTATGACGACTTCGCACGGGCGCTTGCTACCACCACGCCCGACCTCGCCGTCATCGCGACTTATTCCGATACTCATGCGGATTACGCAGTGGCGGCGATGGAGGCGGGGGCCCATGTCTTCGTCGAAAAGCCGCTGGCGACGACTGTTGCCGATGCGCGCCGGGTGGTCGACTGCGCGACAGCCACGGGGCGCAAGCTGGTCGTGGGCTACATCCTGCGCCATCACCCGTCCTGGCAGCGACTGGTTGCCGAGGCACGCAGCCATGGCGGGCCTTATGTCTTCCGACTAAACCTGAACCAGCAATCAACCGGCCCGACATGGGAGGTTCACAAGGCGCTCATGCAGACGACGCCCCCCATCGTCGATTGTGGTGTCCATTATGTCGACGTGATGTGCCAGATCACCGATGCGAAACCGGTCCGCGTCCACGGCATGGGCCTGCGCCTGTCGGCTGAGATCGCCGAAGACATGTACAATTACGGCCAGTTTCAAGTCATCTTCGCCGACGGCTCTGTCGGCTGGTACGAGGCCGGATGGGGCCCGATGATGTCCGAGGTCGCCTATTTCGTGAAGGATGTGATCAGCCCGGGTGGCGCTGTCTCAATCCTTTCTGGCATGCATCCCGACAGCGACAGCGTCGAAGGCCATACCAAGGTCGGCGCCTTGCGCATCCACCGCACGGGGCAACCCGACACCGATATCGACTTCCCCGAGGAACCGGACCATCAGGCGCTTTGCGATGCCGAACAGGCCTGGATGCTCCGCGCCATTGCCGAGGATATCGACCTGACCCGCCATATGGAGGACGCCGTCGCCTCCCTCGCCATTTGCCTTGCCGCGGATGAAAGCATCCGCACCGGCAAGGCTATCGAACTTTAGGACGTTAAGATGACCGCACTCAAGCTTGAGAACATTCACAAATCATTCGGTCAGGTGCATGTCCTGAAAGACATTGATCTTGAAGTGAGCGAAGGGGAATTCATCGTCTTTGTCGGCCCCTCAGGCTGCGGCAAATCCACGTTGCTGCGGGTCATTGCAGGGTTGGAGGACGCCACCTCGGGTACGATCAGCATCGGTGGCCGCGATGTCACTACCACGCCACCCGCCAAGCGCGGCATCGCCATGGTG
>NZ_JBARVQ010000004.1:0-2723 GCF_049646345.1 Albidovulum sp.
GTGGTGGTGCCTGACACGGCAGACCCTGTCGGCCATTCTGCAAGATCCGCACCGGGCGCGGTACGACCGCTATTTCCGCCGGGTCTGGATTCCCGACGAAAGCTATTTCCAGACGCTCGCCCGGCGCTATGCGACCCTGATCGAAAGCCGGTCCCTTACCCTGTCCAAGTTCGACTATCAGGGCAAACCGCATACGTTCTACGACGACCACCTGCAGCTTCTCAGGCGCTCCGACTGCTTTGTCGCGCGCAAGATATGGCCGCGCGCCGACCGTCTCTACCGGACGTTCCTGACCCCTGTATCCCAGCAGGTCGCCCGGGCTGAACCCAGCCCCGGCAAGATCGACCGCCTCTTCGCCAAGGCGGTGGAGCGGCGGACCCGCGGGCGGGCAGGTCTTTACATGCAAAGCCGGTTTCCGATGCGGGACCATGAAAACGGCAAGACCTGCATGCCCTATTCGGTGTTTCACGGCTTTTCGGACCTGTTCGACAATTTCGACCTGTGGTTGGGCAAGGCTGTCGGTGGCCGCGTCCATGGTCACCTGTTCGCCCCGGACCGTGTCGCGTTTTCCGGTGGTGAGACGATCTATAACGGTGCCCTGTCGGACAGTGCTGCCTTGCGGGATTACAATCCGAAATCCTTCCTGACAAATCTGATCTGGAACACACGCGGCGAACGGCAATGCTTTCAGTTCAGCCCGCGTGACAATCAGGATTGCAACTGGTTCATCGCCACCGATCCGAATGCCCAGATTTCGGTCATCTCCGGCGCATGGGCGGTCCCACTGATGCAGTCGAACCTGAACTTTGCCGATATCCGGAAGGAAGCCGCGCGGTTGCAGAAGATCGAGACAGAGCATCTGCAGATCCTCCGGACGATGTATGTCAAGGCGCGGCTCCGGATCTGGACCATGGCCGAGTTCATCGAGAACCCGATGGAGCCATTGCAGACGATCATCGATGAGATCCGCCCGCGCGCAACCCGGCAATTGACCGAAGCGCCAAAGATGGCCGATCTGACCGGGTTCGGGCAGTTCCTGCAAAACCTGAAGAACCAGGGCATGAAACCCACGCTGATGGGCGATTTCACAGTCGGGGGTGAGCCGCGCCCGCCGAGCGAGGACCGTGGCCGTCCCTATCTTGTGCGTTAAGGGGGGCAGGTGACGCGACCCTTCGACTATTTCGTGATCCTTGCGGAAATGCGCACCGGGTCCAACCTTCTGGAAGCGACGCTGGAGCAGGTCGCGGGGCTTTCCTGCCACGGCGAAGCGTTCAACCCCGATTACGTTGGCAGGCCGCGCAACAAGGACCTGTTCGGCGTCACGATGGCGGAGCGCCTGAAAGACCCGGCAGCGCTTCTGGAGCGGATTCGTCAGGCCGAAGGGTTCAACGGCTTCCGTTTTTTCTTCGATCACGAGCCGCGTGTGGTGGACGCCATCCTGAACGATCCGCGCTGCGCCAAGATCGTTCTGACCCGCAATCCCGTCGATTGTTATGTCAGCCTCAAGATCGCCTATAATACCAAGCGCTGGCAGCTCACGGATGTGAAGGACAAGGTTCACTGGAAACCACCCTTCAAGCCCGCCGAATTCGAAGCCTTCCTGCATGAGCGCCAGCAATTCCAGATCCGTGTGTTGAATGCGTTGCAGATCAGTGGCCAGACGGCTTTCTATCTGGACTACGAGGATTCGCTCAGGACCGATGTCATCAACGGCCTGTTGCAGCATCTGGGCCGGGAAGACCGGATTGAGGCGATCGCCGATACACTGATCCGCCAGAATCCCGAAGAGATGGAGAACAAGGTCCGCAACTACCCGGAAATGGAAGCGGCCCTTGAACGGATCGACTGGGCAAACCTCTACCGGACCCCGAATTTCGAACCCCGTCGTGGCCCGGGTGTCCCGCGTTTCATTGCCGCTGCCGGTGCACCGCTGCTGTACATGCCGTTGCAACCCATCCCCGATGCGCCGTTACGCGAGTGGATGGCGCAACTGGGCGAGGGCGGGCTGCTGGAGGAGTTTACCCAAAAGACCTTGCGGGTCTGGATGCGCAAGTCGCGTGGGCACCGCAGCTTCACCGTGCTGCGCCATCCGCTGGAGCGGGCGAATGATATCTTTTCGGCCCTCCTGACGCGGCCGGGTTTCATTGATATCCGTCAGACGCTTCGCGCGCAGTACGGCGTGCCCCTGCCGCCGGAGGATGCCATTGCCGGGATGTCCGAGGCTGAGTATCGCGCCGCGTTTCTTTCCTTCCTGACTTTCGTAAAGGCCAATCTGGCGGGGCAGACCGGTCTGCGCCAGGACATCCTCTGGGCCAGTCAGGCGACGCTTGTTCAGGGCCTTGGTCAGTTTGCAACGCCCGATCTGTTGTGCCGGGAAAGCAGGCTGGGCAGCGATCTTGGGTATCTTGCCCAGTCTGTGGGGCTCAAGGCCGCGCAACCGCCGAAGGCACTGGGCAGCACGGCCCTCTTTCCACTGGCGGCCATTCATGGTGACGATCTGGATGCGGCCGCACGGGATGCTTATCCGCGCGACTATATCCTGTTCGGCTTTGGCAAATGGAAAAAGTCGGCCTGATGGCCGACCATCACGCCGCCTGAGAGGAGGACCGCGCCTCGGTCAGGACCGCGTGCAAAGCCGCGGGATCGGCATTGGCGCGCAGCTTCGCGCAGATTGAGGCGTCGCGCATCGTGCGGGAAACCAGCGCGAGCGCCTTGAGATGCTC
>NZ_JBARVQ010000005.1:0-4681 GCF_049646345.1 Albidovulum sp.
CATCCGAAAGCTGGCGCAGCCCTGTGCGGGAAAACGCCACGTGACTGGCCTTTTCCAGAAGCTGCGGATCAATCGGCGCCTCTGCGTCAAGCACGCCGGGCACCCCCCAGGCGCGGGCCATGTCCAGGGCACAGGCCGCCCCGGCAGGCCAGCGTGTATCAACCAGCACCGCGTCCGCCCGCGTCGCACCGGCCAGCCAATCGGTGTCTTTGGTCAACCCGGCACCCCGGAAATTCACGATCTGCCGCTCCCCCGCGGCATCGACATACACCGACGAAAAGGAGGACTGCCCGTTCGGGGCACGATTGACAAAAGCAGTTGGAACGCCGTCAGCCGCCAATCCCTGCAACACCAGATCAGCCAGTGAATCCGCGCCCAGCCTGGCCGCCAGTTCAGGGATGCCGCCCAGGCGGGCAACAGCGACAGCCGCATTCGCAGCCGGGCCACCGCCGACAATCCTGGCATCTGTTGCAAGGTGCTTTTCAGCGGTCCGTGGCATCGCGGGAACCGAGAAGACGAAGTCAACGGCTGCCATGCCCAGAACAAGGACCCGCGCCATCACCTTGCTCCCGTGCCGGTCAACGCAGAACCTGGGCAGGTCATGTCCGATTTCGAGGTGCGACCTGTGATATCAGCCGCCGCCCCACGGCCTGCCGCATCGTAACAAGGGTGTACATGTCGTTGTCCGGGCACGATAAATCTACCCTCGTCCCGGAGTGAGCATGACATCGGAAAATTTGACGGCTTGGCCCGTCAGTGCCGATTGTTGCGCGGCCATCCCCATGGCCGCCGCCCACCAGCCGTCATCGAACCCGACTTCGATCTTACCCTCGCCGCGCAAGGCCCGCGCAAATCGTTCGTGTTGATAAAACGTGGAGCCATTGTGATCGCCCGCTTCCAGTAGCCGCGGATCCACCGGGATTGGAACGGCGACAGGTGCCTTTGTCTGGCGCGGCGAAACGATCACCTGGGCCACAGGCGGGTCACCAAGGTGCGCTGGCCAGAACCGCCCGGGGCCGGGCACAAGGCATTCGATCTTGCCTTCGGGTCCGACGGCGGTGATCTCTTCCTGAAACCGCGAGCCTTCCGCAAACATGCACAACTCCAGCAGCGCGCGCGCGCCGTTCTCAAAATCGACGATCACATAGGCATTGTCCCAGATGTCGGGGGCCGGGCCGGCGCTGATTTCATCCTTGTGGTTCACATCCTGCGCACCCGAGGCCATGATGCGCACCGGATTGCACCCCATGACATGGCGCATCAGGTCAAAGAAGTGGCAGCACTTTTCGACCAATGTGCCCCCGGTGTTCACGTTGTGACGATTCCATGCGCCAACCTTGGGCAGGAACGGAAACCGATGTTCCCGGATCGTCAGCATTTTCACGCCGCCGGTGACGCGGTCCGCGCTCTCGATCAGCGCGGCAACCGGTGGCATGTAGCGGTATTCCATCGCCACCCAGATCGGCGCGGGGTATCCGTTGCGAAGCTGCACAAGCCTGTCCAGATCTGCGGGATCGGTAAAGAGCGGCTTCTCGACGAGAACGGGCAACGCACGCTGGCTCGCTATTTCTTCGAGCTGCCGCACGTGCAGGTAATTCGGGCTGACGATCAACAGGCAATTGATCGCCTCCTGATTCAGCAGGTCCGCGACAGAGTTGCAGACGATCGCATCGGGAACCAGACCTGAAGCAATCGCGCGCATGCCGTCGTCGGGTTCGAAAAACGCCGCCACCCTTGCATTGGGCAGCAGGTCGATATTGCGGATATGTTCCTGACCCATCATGCCGGCCCCGATCAGGCCATACCGCATTTCCATCACTTCTGTGGATGTATCCGATGTCTTGGCCACGAACAGATTCCTCATTTGTGCCGCGCGACATAGCGCGTGGTTTTCGGGTCATACCAGGTGCGGGAAATCTCGACTTTGGTGCCATCCTGCCCCAGGCCGAACCTGAGGACATGCGGCATGAGCGTTCCGGGCGAGACCGGAAAATCCGTCGGAGCCCAGGCCGGGCACGGCTCGATCCCGATCCTGTCCTCGACCTGCAGGATCGAGATACCCAGACGTTTGCGATAGAACAGATACATGCTTTCGGGCAGGTCATCTTTCTGCAGCTTCTCGATATAGAGAGCGTCCAGCCATATCTCTTCGAGCGCTGCGGGCATCCCCGACAGATAGCGCTGGCGCAAGATGCGATGACCCTGATCGGAGGGTCCGAACTTCGGCAACTCGGGCGATTTTGGCAGGCGATCGACTGACAGCACCTTGGCGGAGGGCAGGCCGCCGCCCTCGATCCGTTCAAGCCGGAACAGGGCATAGGTGCTGTCGGGCGGACCCTGTGCCCGAATATAGTTTCCCGAGCCCTGGATACGTTGCAGCAGGCCGCGGTTCTCCAGCTCATTGAGCGATTTGCGCAGGGTGCCGACGGCAATGCCGAACTGATCGGCCAGCTCACGTTCGGGCGGCAGCCGCTCCCCGTCGATCAGTCTACCAGCGGCGATCTCTCGGATGAGAAGGTCGACAATCTGCTGGTAGACCGGAACGTCTGCGCTGAGTTTCTGCATATCACCTTGAACCGTAGACGCCTTATTCCCCGCATCGGATGAAAAGTATCAGCCCGGATGCGGCAAATTGATTTACTATTGATTTATAACACGGGATCTCTAAGATGAAACTGAAATCAGACCGGATGGAGAAAAATCTTTGACTCTCGTACCTGCTCCATCCGCAGAGCCCGAGACCACCAGTGACCGCGACGAGCCTGTGTCGGGCAAGCCGTTGCAACCGCACCTGAGGACAGAGGATAGCAAGCTGACAAGATAAACTGGATGCGGAGTTTCCGACCAGCACGAGAACCGGAAATGGAACTTTGGGAAAAATCCACAAGAACAAGTGATGCGCCCGAGAACACGTCAAATACTGACACGACGGGAGGAAGGACGAAATGCAACTGATAATTCCGGCATTGAGGAAGCTATCACATCTGAACGCATTTCTGCTCGCCACAGGGAGAAACGCAGGCATGCTCTGCATGATGGTAATGGTTGCCATCATCCTTGCGCAGGTCTTTTACAGATATGTTCTGGGCAATGCGCTGGCCTGGCCGGAAGAGCTTGCGCGCTTTCTCATGCTGTGGGCGACCGGGCTGATGGCGCCGACTGCATACCGCCGGGGTGCCTTTGTCGGCATCGACATGCTGGTTTCCTACCTGCCGAAATCGATCGACGCCGCGATCAGCATCCTGTTGATGCTGCTGTCCCTGCTGGTGATCGTGGTCGCCACGAGAATCGGCTTTGCCGAGGCAGCCGGTTTTGGCGGACGTGCCACGCTGACATCGCTCAAAGTACCTGCATCGCTTGATTTTCAGACCTGGATGAAAGTGCCCCGGGCCTGGATGATGTATTCCTTGGCGATCTGCTTCTTGCTGCTTGCGCTGGTCAATGTCGAAATGATCCTGCGCAAGATCGTTTCGCTGGCGGGCAGAGAAGATACGCTCTTGCCGATTCCGGAAGCCGCCACAACAGGAGCCGAATGATGCTGTCATTATTCCTGCCGCTCTTTCTGGTCTTCCTGCTTCTGGGCACGCCGGTCTTTTTCGCGCTGCTCGCCTCGCCGGGGCTGCTGTTGTACTTGGATGGCCAGCCAAACTACCTGACCACGCTTTACCGCAACGTCTACAACGGGATGGACAGCTTTCCGCTGATGGCGATTCCGTTTTTCATGGTGGCTGGCGAATTGATGAACCGCGGCGGGATCACCGAGCGGATTATCGAATTTGCCCAGGCGCTCATGGGCCACCTTCGGGGTGGTCTGGCCCATGTGAATATCCTGTCCTCGATCCTTTTTGCGGGCCTTTCAGGTTCTGCGGTTGCGGATGTTTCCGCGCTGGGATCAATGCTGATCCCGGCGATGGAAAAGCAGGGCTATACCCGGAAGTTCGCAGCAGCCGTCACGGCGGCATCGTCGCTGATCGGTCCGATCATTCCGCCCTCGGGCATCATGATCATCTACGCCTATGTGATGAACGAAAGCGTTGCGGCGCTGTTTCTGGCCGGGCTTGTGCCCGGGGTGCTGATCGGGATCACGTTGATGCTGCTCGTGTCGTTCATGGCGGACAAATACAATCTGCCGGTCGCCAGCCAAAAGACATCCTGGGGCGAGCGGGGGCAGGCATCGCTCAAGGCGTTCTTTCCCCTGATGACCCCTGTGATCATTCTGGGCGGCATTCTGTCAGGCGTGTTCACGCCGACAGAAGCCGCGGCGGTGGCGGCAGGATATGCCATTCTCATCGGGCTTTTTATCATCCGCTCGCTGAAATTCCGGGACCTGCCCGAGATCTTTACCCGTGCCGGCATTACTTCGGCGATCGTCCTGCTGCTTGTCGGTGCGGCCATGGCGTTCAAGACCATTGCCGCCCTTGACGGAACGCCGCAAAAGCTGGCCGATTTCATGCTCACCCTGACGCAGAATCCGCTTATCCTGCTGTTTCTCGTCAATATCCTGCTCTTTATTGTCGGGATGTTTCTTGACGCGGGACCGGCGATCATCATTCTCGGGCCGATCCTGGGGCCGATGTTTACCGGCGACGTTGCCGATGGCGGTCTTGGAGTCAATTCGGTTCACTTTGCCATCGTGATGGCGATCAATCTGACTGTGGGGTTGGCAACGCCACCGATGGGG
>NZ_JBARVQ010000006.1:0-4490 GCF_049646345.1 Albidovulum sp.
ACGTTGTAGATGTTTTTCATCGTCCAGTTAAGCGCGACCAGATGGCCGGCCGTGGCGCGAATGACGCCCTTGGGCGCGCCGGTCGTGCCGGAAGTATAGAGGATATAGGCCGGGTGATTGCCCTCGACGGCCACGCAATCGGCAGGGGCGACGCCCGCCTGCGCCTCGTGCCAATCGAAATCGCGGCCGGGGATCAGTTTGGCCACTTCCTCATCCCGCTGCAGGATCAGCGTGAAATCGACCTTGTGTTCGGCCTGTTCGATGGCGGCGTCGACCAGCGGCTTGTAATGCACGACCCGGCCCGGTTCGAGACCGCAAGAGGCCGCGATGATCGCCTTGGGGGTCGCGTCGTCGATGCGGACCGCCAGTTCATGGGCGGCGAAACCGCCGAAGACCACCGAATGAACCGCACCCAACCGGGCGCAGGCCAGCATTGCCTCGACCGCTTCGGGCACCATCGGCATGTAGATGATCACCCGGTCGCCCTTTTCCACACCTTTGGCCCTCAGCGCTCCGGCCAGACTCGCCACCCGGTCCTTCAGCGCCGCATAGGTGATCTCGCGCTTGGTGCCGGTGATCGGGCTGTCATGGATGATGGCAACCTGCCCGCCGCGCCCGGCGGCCACATGGCGATCAACCGCATTCCAGCAGGTATTGACCATGCCGTCAGAGAACCATTCGTAAATCGGCGCTGCGTCGGCAAAGAGCGCGCGCGAAGGTTTCCGATCCCATTCGATGGCCTCTGCCGCCTGCATCCAGAAGCTTTCGGGATCGGCTTTCCAGCCGGAATAGATCTCGGAATATCCCATGGTCGTGCCTCCTCCAAAGCCTGGGGGATTGTTACGCGACGGCAGGGCAGCCGCGCAACGCCGTTACCGTTCACAGGCCGTGGATGGGTGAAGAAATTTGCAGAATCTTGCTGAAATCTTTCGCAAACTTTTGCAAACCGGTGGAAATAGCGAATAGAGGCGGGAGTTCCCGCGAAGTTTGCAAATATTTGCAGCGCAGGGCTGCGAAACAGCGCGGTCCTGATTCTGCTCAGCTGTAAAGCGCGACCGGCGTGCCTGCGATGGCCGAGACGTTCAAAAGCCCGCGTGCCGTGATCGACGGCGTCACGATATGCGCCTTGTTGCCCATCCCCATCAGGATCGGCCCGACCTCCAGCCCGCCTGCCTTCATCTTCAGCATGTTGCGCGCGGTATTGGCGGCATCGGTATAACCAAAGACAAGGATATTGGCCGCGCCTTCCAGCCGTCCTCCGGGGAACATGCGTTCGCGCAATTCCGGATCAAGGGCCGCATCCGCCGACATCTCACCCTCATAGGCGAAATCCACGCCTTTGGCGTCGAGGATGGCAAGCGCCGCGCGCATCCGTCGGCCTGAATCGGTGTCGAGATTGCCGAAATTGGAATGGGCGCAAAGCGCGACCTTTGGGGTCACGCCAAAGCGGCGGGCATGACGGGCTGCACCGCAGATCGTCGTTGCGATGTCTTCCGGGGTTGGCACAGCATTCACATGGGTATCGGCAACGAAAAGCGGCCCGTCTTCCTGGATCATCAGGCTCAGCGCACCATGGGGTGTCAGCCCGTCGCGGGCCAGAACCTGCCGGATATAATTCAGATGCCACAGATACTGACCGAACGTGCCGCAGATCATGCTGTCGGCATCGCCGCGATGGACGGCAATCGCCGCGATCGCCGTTGTGTTGGTGCGCATGATCGCGCGGGCGAGGTCGGGCGTAACACCCTGCCTTGCCATCAATTCGTGATAGCTGCCCCAATAGTCGCGGTAGCGCGGGTCGTTTTCCGGGTTCACCAGTTCGAAATCGCGTTCGGGCCGGATCGGCAGGCCCGCGCGTTCACAGCGCCGCTCGATCACCTCGGGCCGTCCGATCAGCATGGGCCGGTCGGTCATCTCTTCCAGCATCGCATTGGCGCAGCGCAGCACCCGTTCATCCTCACCCTCGGCAAAGACGATGCGGCGCTGCGCGGTACGGGCGGCGTCGAAGACCGGGCGCATGATCAGCGCGGATTTGAAGACCGAGCCATCCAGCTTGTGCCTGTAGGCATCAAGATCGTCGATCTGCCGCGTGGCGACGCCGGTTTCCATCGCGGCCCGGGCGACGGCGCTGGCGACGGTGCCGATCAGGCGCGGATCGAAGGGTTTGGGGATCAGGTAATCGGGGCCAAAGGTCAGCTTTTCGCCGCGATAGGCGGCCGCGGCCTCGGCGCTGGTGGTGGCGCGGGCAAGGGCGGCGATGCCTTCGATACAGGCGATCTCCATCTCATCATTGATGGTTGTGGCACCTACGTCCAGCGCGCCGCGGAAGATGAACGGAAAACAAAGGACGTTGTTGACCTGATTGGGAAAATCCGACCGCCCCGTCGCCATGATCGCATCGGGCGCGACCGCGCGCACCTCATCGGGCAGGATCTCGGGCGTCGGGTTGGCGAGCGCAAAGACGATGGGCCTGTCGGCCATCTTTTGCACCATCCCGGGCGTCAGCACGCCGGGGCCGGAAAGGCCGAGGAAAATGTCGGCACCGCCGATCACATCGTCCAAAGTGGCCGCTTTGGCGCCTTGCGCATAGGCCGCCTTTTGCGGCGTCATCTGCGCCTCGCGCCCCTCATAGACCAGCCCTTCGATATCGCAGAGCCAAACGTTTTCGCGCCTGACCCCGAGCTTGAGCAGCATATCGAGACAGGCAATCCCCGCCGCCCCGCCGCCAGTCGAGACGACCTTGATCTCATCGAATTTCTTGCCCGCGACATGCAGCGCATTGGTTGCGGCAGCCCCCACGACAATGGCGGTGCCGTGCTGGTCGTCGTGAAAGACCGGGATGTTCATCCGCTCGCGGCAAATTCGTTCAACGATAAAACAATCCGGCGCCTTGATGTCTTCCAGATTGATCGCGCCAAAGGTCGGTTCCAGTGCGCAGACGATCTCGGCCAGCTTTTCCGGGTCGCTTTCGTTCAGCTCGATGTCAAAACAGTCGATAGAGGCGAATTTCTTGAAGAGAACCGCCTTGCCCTCCATCACCGGTTTGGAGGCCAGTGCGCCGATATTGCCAAGGCCCAGAACCGCGGTGCCGTTCGTCACAACCGCCACAAGGTTGCCTTTCGCGGTGTAACGCGCGGCCGTGGCAGGATCGTCCTTGATCTCAAGACAGGCTTCGGCGACGCCGGGCGAATAGGCGCGACTGAGGTCGCGGCCATTGGCCATCGGCTTGGTCGGGCGGATCTCCAGTTTTCCGGGCTTGGGGAATTCGTGGTAGTCAAGTGCCGCCTGCCGTGCGTTTTCCTGCCTTGCGTCGTCCACGTCCTGCCCTCCGCCAGATTTGGTTTAGTATTAAACTACGTATAGATTCGACGAAAGCCCTCATGGCTGTGCCGCATGGTGACTTGCAAATCGCACTGCCGCCGCACAGTCTTCCCATACCACGACGGGAGCTACCAATGTCTGAAATTCGCGCCGAGACGGTTTTGCCGACCGCAAACCTGACCAGGGATCTGCCGTTCTTCACCAGGACATTGGGCATGCGGCTCGACGCGATCTGGCCTGCTGACAATCCGGCGGTGGCGATCCTGTCGGGCCACGGGCTGCGCGTGCGGCTGGATGCCGAGGCAGCGGGCGGGCCGGGGCATTTGCGTCTCTTGACCGATGACCCCGATGGTTTTGCCGAAGGTCAACGCAGTCTCACCGCGCCCGGCGGCACACGGGTCGAGATCGACGAATTGAATCCGCCGGTCATCCAGCCGCCAACCGATCACGCCTTTGTCGTCCGCCGCCTTGCCGATCAGGCACCCTGGGTGATCGGCCGCGCGGGCATGAAGTACCGCGATCTGATCCCTTCGCGCCTTGGCGGCGCGATCATCGCGAGCCATATCCGCGTGCCGGATGGCAAGGTTCCGGACATGGTGCATTTCCACAAGGTCGGGTTTCAGTTGATCTTCTGTTACCGGGGCTGGGTCGATGTGCTCTACGAGGATCAGGGCGATGTGCGCCGTCTGACTGCGGGCGACTGCTTTATCCAGCCGCCGCGCATCAGGCATCGGGTGCTGGAGGCGGGCGACGATATCGAGGTGATCGAGATTGGCGTGCCCGCCGACCATGTGACCGAAATCGACCATGAAATGACCCTGCCGACCCCGCATCACCGTCCCGACCGGGAATGGGACGGTCAGCGCTTTGTTCACAACCTCGCCAAGGGCGCGGAATGGCAGGGCTTTCGCCTGCCGGGCTATATCTGCCGCGACACGACGATCAACGCCAATACCAAAAGCATGGCGGGGGTTCAGGTCATCCGCCGGGGGCAGGGCGCGCCGGAATGGGCCAGTCATGACAGCGACATCCTTTTCGGTTTCGTGATGGAAGGGGCCATGACGCTGGAGGGTGAGGGCAAAGAGCCCTACCGCCTGTCCCCCGGCGACGCCTTTGTCACGCCGCCCGGGATGCGCACCCGCTGGGCGGACCCCACCGATGATATAGAA
>NZ_JBARVQ010000007.1:0-3465 GCF_049646345.1 Albidovulum sp.
ATTGTGGACATTTGTGCCATTTGAATGCTCCGTCGTTTGAAAACATCCCCAGCAGTATCGCCCGTCGGCGTCAGGCAAGCGCCAATGAGGCGCCAAGCAAACGTCAAAAGAGAGAGAGTTCTGATAAAACGCGGTCAGACCCGATCAATCTTCCAGCGGTGCGTCCCGCAGGGGCTTGATCAAGCCGGCTTTGCGAAGGGTCAGATTTGGATACCTGTCATCGTTCAGGTAACGATCCAGTGTGAAGTCTGCTTCCAGACGGGCCAGTTCACGCAAATGGCTTCGGGCGGCCCCCAGGTCGCCGGCATGTGCGCATAGGGCGACCAGCTGCCTGCGCGGTGCAACAAAACTTGGTGCCAGTGTTGCGGAGCGGGCCGCTGACAGCCGCGCCTCATCCAGGCGCCCTGCGGCAATGCAGACCAAGGCGTGATAGAGGCTCCACAAGTGCCCTAGTTCGTCGGCCGGATCTGCAATCTGGCAGGCTCGCGACAAGGCATAGGCTCGGTTTACATCTCCTGTCGCGCTGTGGGCCAAAGCCAAAGTCTGTTGGGCAAATAGCGAGTTGCCGCTCATCTGGATCGCCTGTTGGGCAAGTTGAGCGGGCCCCTCAAGCTCGTCTTCGAGCATGATACGCGTCAGGGACACGAGAGCGAGGGTCAATCCGTTGCCCGACGCGTCCCGAACAGCTTGCTGGGTAACCTCCTCGATTTCGTCAATCCAGGCCAATCTGTCCCCATCAACACCTTCAACAAGCTGAGCCATGCGAACAAAGGCACGCCACGCCAAGAATACGCTGTTTCGATCGGTTTCGAAGGCCTTCTCAAAATGGTCATGGGCGTCGGAAAACCCCTCTGCCGTAAACGTTGATAGCCTTGACAACCCTAAGCTGGAGTAGCCAAGCGCCGCGACTTCAGGGCGATCAAGCTTTAGCGCGCGCGGAAGGCTGTGGATCAGACGCGATGATGCTGAGTGAACCAGCCCGGTAACCGTCTCTGCCGAAAGGGCCTCCGAGGCCGTGCCGCGTAAACTGCGATGCCCTGAAAAAAGAATGCGTCCATCTTTGGAAGATTCAATACGCAGGAACACAACCGACCGCTCTCCGTCTTCGGCGACATCGCAACGTACTTCCACATCGGCTGAATCCATCGCGCCGCAGCGGCGGCCGCCGGAAAGTCGAACCGCAGACAAGCTGTTTTCCAGTGTTTGCGCGACCTCGTCGGCGATCACCAGACCTGCAATCCGCGCGGCGGGCGAACCACTTTCCGACAATGCGGCCCGGATCGAAATACTTCGCGAACTACCCGTCGGGCGAACCGGTTCTGCCAGACCTTCTGCCGCGTAGCGCGCCCGGGCGTCTCTCAGCCAATCGTTGAAAGCTTCGTCCCGGATGTCGAGGCCTTCGAGAAACTCGCGGCCTTCTGTCCGGAACGGCGATGCATCGGTCAGATCGGTTTCGATCCTTTCCTTGTCGAGCCAGACATCGACGCGATCAGCAGCCATGACATCAGAGTTCTTCCCGAGAGCGTTGCGCACATCTGTCAGCGCTTGGCGCAAGCTTCCGTTCGCCTGATCGGCGCTCCGGTCACTCCAAAGTGTCGCGGCAAGCCAGCGGCGACCCCGCCGCATGTCATCGGCCTCACAAAGAAGCGCCAGCAGGCCACGCACCTTATTCCCTTTTGGCGTCACATCCGACCCGTCGGGTGCAGAAACCGTAAACGTGCCGAAGAAACGCACTCGAAACAGTTTGGTCATCGAAACCAACCCAAGGTTGACGACAGAGCTTACCTCGATTTCCACCTTTCGCAAACTTTCCGTTAATTCGGTGTGCTTAGGCCTGCGGAAACTAACTTGCTCGTTGACCGACCGCCTAGACGTCCCGATTGTCGTTCTATTGTTGTTGTTAAAGACAGGGGGGAATATGGCTGTATTGGCTGGACAGGCCGGGCGTGCGGGACGCGCCGGGCGGGCGGGCCGGGCAGGACGAGCCGGGCGAGCAGGACGTGCGGGACGCGAAACAGTATCGGTTGATGAGGTCGATCTGTCGTTCTCGACACTTGTGACCCGTGAAGGGATCCTGCCCTATTGGGACGGGACGCCCGATCTGAAACCTGTGGTTATCTCTAAGAAAAAGCACCTGGAACGGTTGGACGCCTTGGCGTCGATCCCGCGCGAAGTGCTGATTGACGACAGGCTGTTTTGCAATTTCAGGCCGAGAGGAAATGAGGTGATTTGTCTCTTTCTCAAACCGGACCAACACGGGAATGCTCAGCCGCTTGTTACCTTGGAAAGCCCCGATCACGACGTGTTCAAGGGTTCTCAGCTTAAATTCGTCCGGTCCTATGCAGATCTGCGGGCTGACCGTCTGGACGAAATCCGTGTCCAGCAGGACGATATCACGTCCTATTTTGCATCCTCTTTGAAACTTGACGCAGCGCGTGGCGAATGGGCTTTTGAACTACTCGAGGCTGTAGTCCGCCTGTGCGGGTACATTGAGTTCCCGCTAAAGTACCATTTCGACCTGCCGCGTCCCTCGCAGTATTCATCGAAAGTAATGCCGGTGATCGAAACGCCGACACACGGAACCTGGCCGTCCGGGCATGCGACCGAAGCCTTTGCCATAGCGACGGTATTGGCTGGATTGCTGCAATGTAAACAACAAGGTGGCAGTGTCTTCACTATGCTGGCCGCGGCGAAAGATACTGCGGCGCCCGCGGCCCTGTTGCTGAGGATTGCCTCGCGGATCGCCGACAACCGCGCAATTGCCGGAGTGCATTTCCCTCATGATGGCGTGGCGGGCGCCGTGCTCGGCATCGCGGTCGGAGAAGCGGTTGTGAACTATCTGTCCGGCGCGAAATCGACATATACCTATGTGCTGGAACAACTGACTGAAGAGGAAAAGGAGGGTGAAGACAAGCAGTATGGCGAGTTGAGTTTTGAGGCATTGACAGCATTGCTGGATCCGGCCAGCGCAAAAGAGGAAGATTTCGCAAGCCCGGATCGAGACGATCTTTTGGAAGCCGTCTGGGAGGCCGCCTGTTCGGGAATGCCCGCTCTGTTACCCTGACCTATGTGATCGGTTTGCCGGCGTTTGGAGAAAGACTTTATCGCCCAAACGCCGCTTTTGGGTTTCATCTATCACGGTGAATGTCGGCAGACGCTCGTGTTCCGGTATCCCAAGTGCTTCGAGGATCAACTCTCGACTAACCGTCGCTGCGGCGGCACTGGTGCCGCTGAACCTTGCGGTTGACTCGGAATATGTCCCCGCAGCGAGCAGGCCAGGCATCGCGGAGCCCTCTTCCGTCACAGCACTATACTTCGGTTTCTTGCCCGACCAGACTGCACCTTCCGCGGTATAGTCAGCTGGCTCGATGTTCAGTCTGGTTGTGTCTGCGTAATCGGTCCCGCGAACGCGGGCGCCGCCAGCGCTGAGACTATGATCGACGACGGAGTAGGCGGAATTCGTTC
>NZ_JBARVQ010000008.1:0-1927 GCF_049646345.1 Albidovulum sp.
GCCACGCGCTGCACTGGACCGCACCGCTCGGGATTTCCACGAACGAGGTTCCGAACTGGCCATCGACCGAGGCCGAGGGTTATGCCCTTGACGAGCGCCTGACCGGCAACCCGCCCCGCGATATGTACGGCAAAGACCTCGCCAAATCCTTCCGCGCCTTCCGCGCGAAAGGAGCAGAGCATGTGCGGGGCGAACTCACGCGGTTTCTGGCCTCGCAGTATCGGGGCGGCGGCGAAAAGCTGGCGGCGTTGGTGGACAAAGAAACCTCACCCTGCATTCGTGACGTCTGGACGCCGACCGCCGCGAACTTCTTTTCCCGTGTGGGCGGCCCCTACCTCAATGCCTTGTGGCGCGAGCTTCTGGACCTGAAAGAGGACCACCCGACCGCGACCACCTTCGCCAAGCTGAAAAAGGGTGAGAAGGCCGCGAAGCTGGAAGCCCTCTTTGGAGACGAGGCCACCCGCAGCGCCCATGGCGTCACCGAAGAACAGGCTGTGCAGATCGCGGCGTGGCTGCCCGAAGAAATGGAATGAGATCGAGGGCGGGGCGCGTTTGTGCCCTCCCTACCCCTCTCCGCCCCTGGATTCCTCGTGGTGAGGATCAACTGGCCCCGTTTCGGCGGGGTCTTTCTTGATGTTCAAGCGTAAAGTACGTATATTACGCTTGTTACGTAAAAGGAGGGCTTCATGGCAAGCGCTACGATAACCGAGGAATTCCCCAAAACGTCGATGAACCGTCGTGCAGGCGATGTATGGGCGGCTGCGGCCAAAGGGCCTGTCAGCCTGTCGGACCATGGCACGTCCCGGTTCGTCGTCATGACACGCGAGCAGTTCGATGCGCTGGTCGGGCGCAGCGATCCCCGGATCGCTCGGGCCACTGCCGATATTCCGCTCGACGAAGCCGAGGAACTGATGCGCGTGTTGAAAGGGGTTCTCGATGCCGACGACGAGGCCTGAGATTGGCGCCGTCTGGCACTATCCCTATCTATGGAAGTGGCAGGCAGAAACCGGCGAAACGGAGGGGCGAAAACCGCGCCCAACCCTTCTTTCCGCTGTTGTCCCGATCGCCGGAGACACCACTCGGCTGTACCTGCTGCCGATCACGGGGTCTGAGCCGACCGCCGACCGGGATGCACTTGAGGTGCCCATTACCGAGATAAGGCGGGCGGAACTGTCCGAATACAAACGGCTCTGGATCATCTTTGATGAACACAATCGCGATACGTTGGAGGAGTCCTTTTATTTCGAACCGACGGCCCAGATAGGCACGTTCTCAAAGGCCTTCGTCAAGGTGATCGCACGCCGTTTCATGACAGCATATCAGACTCAGGGCGCGCGGTCTGGCGTGGACCGGACGGATTGAAGGCAAGTGATCGGTTACAGCATCGGCACATAAGGAAAAGCGGTATGAATATCCCTGTCCGTATTGCTTGAATATCCATCATGGGATATACAGATATCACATTGAGGGATATGCCCATGCCGCTTTACATCAGAGACGACGCCGTTGCTCAATTGGCCGTCAGGTTGATGCACATGACCGGTGCAGAAAACAAGACCGAGGCGGTGCGCCGGGCGCTTCTGGCGCAGATCGAGGCGGTTCAGAACCGCAAGCCGCTTCTTGAGCGCATCGAGGAGATACGTGCCGAAGCGGACACCATCGGGGCGGTTGATCCTGGCTTCGACATGAAAGCCTTCACCGACCAGATGTGGGGCGATGCCTGATGTTTATCGATGCTTCCGCCATCGTCACGATCCTCAACCGCGCACCGGGATCGGACGAGACCGCCCGGCGCATCGAGGACCACAAGGGACAACGCTTTGTCTCACCTCTGGTGCGGTTCGAGGCAGCCGCCGCCCTCGCCCGGTCGCGGTCGGGGCAGCATGCCACGGCCGCGCCGGAGCAGGTGGAAGCGGCCGAGCGGATC
>NZ_JBARVQ010000009.1:0-3956 GCF_049646345.1 Albidovulum sp.
GGGCCCACCGGCCTGCGGTCCCTTGCCATCGGAATCGTCACCGGGGCCACCTTGGCCAGCGCCATCGCCACCCTGATTACCCTGACCGGCCTGCGAGCCCTGACCGCCCTGGCCCTGACCGCCCTGATTGCCCGGCGCTTCGTCTTTCTTTGGACCTTCTGAGGTATCCTCGGCCAAAGCTGCGCCCGGAAATGTATAGCCGGCCAAGAAACCTGCGCCGCCAGCCAGCACTGCACACATGGCAAGAGCTGATACAGCCTGCTTGAAACTCGGAATACTGTGGAATCTGCGAACTTTCATTTTTTCCTCCGCTCGGAATTCTTATTGCGGAGCCACACTGGACCATATGTGATCACTTGCGAATTGATGAATATCAAAAAGTGTTGAGTTTCTTGAAGATTTCCAGAATTTCTTACCGCTTGTCGCTGCCAGAGCGGTTCGGTTAGGGTCCGGGCATGAGCACATATTACTATTCTCACCCGGATTGCCTTGATCACGTGACCCCATATGGGCACCCCGAACAGGTTGCCCGGTTAAAAGCGATTGCCACGGCACTGTCCGATGCGTCTTTCGAATCCCTGATTCGCTGTGAGGCACCGCTGGCCGACGAAGACGACCTGCTGCTTTGCCATCCGCAATCCTACATCGACCGGATCACAGGGGCGGTGCCGCTGAGCGGATCGGTCCCGCTGGATGCAGACACGCATATGTCGCCGGGATCGTTGAAGGCGGCGTTGCGCGCGGTTGGCGGAACGATTGCGGCGGTGGACAGCGTCGTTGACGGGAGCGCGGCCAACGCCTTTGTCGGATGCCGGCCTCCCGGGCACCATGCCGAGGCTGAAACGCCGATGGGATTCTGTCTGTTCGGCAATGTGGCCATCGCGGCCAAGCACGCGGTGCAGCGGCGCGGGCTGTCGCGGGTGGCCGTGGTCGATTTCGACGTGCATCACGGCAATGGCACGCAGGACCTGTTGTGGGAGGAAGCGCGGACATTGTTCATCACCAGCCAGCAGATGCCGCTTTGGCCGGGCACCGGTGACCCGAGCGAGCGCGGCGCACATGACAATGTCATCAACATCCCGCTGGCCCCCGGTACAGGCGGGGTCGAGATGCGGCGCGCTTATGAAGGCCGGGTCTTTCCGGCGCTGGAAGAGTTCCGGCCAGAGCTGATCCTTGTCTCTGCAGGGTTTGATGCGCATCGCGACGATCCGCTGGCCAGTCTGAACTGGGAGACAGAAGATTTCGCCTGGCTGACGCGGCGCCTTTGCGACATCGCAGCGGATTGCTGTGACGGGCGGGTGGTCTCGACACTAGAGGGTGGATATGATCTGACAGCGCTGGGCCAGTCGGTGGCGGCCCATGTGAAGGTGTTGATGGAGCGCGGCGGATGAGCGAGACAGCGGTTTCCGAAATGACATTCGAGCAGGCGATGGCCGAGCTGGAGCGCGTGGTCGGGCAGCTGGAGCGTGGCGACGTGCCGCTGGAAGATTCGATCAAGCTTTACGAACGCGGGGCCGAGTTGAAGGCGCGTTGCGAGAAAAAGCTGAAAGAGGCCGAGGAAAAGGTCGAGCGGATCACGCTGAACGCCGATGGTACGCCATCGGGAACGGACCCCGTCGAAGGGCTATAGCACATGTTCAACGACCGCCTGCGGGATGTCGCGATGCAGGTCGAGTCCTGTCTGGCCGAAATGCTATTGCCGCTGGGCACGGCACCGGTGGCCGAGGCGATGCGTTATGCCACGCAAGGCGGCAAGCGCATACGAGCCTTTCTGGTGATGGAAAGTGCGGCCCTGCACGGTGTCTCGGATGCGGCGAGCGTCTGGGCCGCGGCTGCTGTCGAGGCGCTGCATGCCTATAGCCTTGTGCATGACGACCTTCCCTGCATGGATGACGACGACCTGCGCCGCGGCCAGCCGACGGTGCATGTGAAGTGGGACGAGGCCACCGCAGTTCTGGTTGGCGATGCGCTACAGGCCTTGGCATTCGAGTGTCTGACAAGGCCAGAATTGCATCCCGATCCTTCAATCCGGCTGGCGCTGGTCGCGTCACTTGCACGGGCGTCGGGTGCGCAGGGCATGGTGATGGGGCAGGCGCTGGATATCGCCGCCGAGACATCGACGGAAAGTCTGTCGCTTGACCAGATCACCCGGTTGCAGGCGCTGAAGACTGGTGCCCTGATCGGCTGGTCAGCGGAAGTGGGGCCGGTTCTGGCCGGGGACGATCCCGAGCCTTTGCGACGTTACGCGGGCGCTCTGGGGCTTGCCTTCCAGATCGCCGACGACATCCTTGATGTGACCGGGGATGCCGCAAAGACAGGCAAACGCGTTGGAAAGGATGCCGACGCGGGCAAGGCGACATTCGTGTCGCTTCTGGGCCTGAACGGGGCAAGGGACCGGGCCAGATCCCTTGTCGCAGAGGCAGAAGCGGCCCTGACACCCTACGGCGGGAAGGCAGAAGCCTTGCGGGAAGCGGCCCGGTTCGTTATCTCGCGCGAGATGTAGTGCTGGCCCAAGGGGGCTGAATGACCGATCGACCCAAGACACCTTTGCTGGACCGTGTGAATGTGCCCTCCGATATGAAGGGCATGAGCGATGCCGAATTGCGGCGGCTGGCGGATGAACTGCGCGCCGAGACCATCAGTGCGGTGTCCGAGACCGGCGGGCATCTTGGCGCGGGACTTGGCGTCGTTGAACTGACGGTGGCGCTTCATGCTGTCTTTGATGCGCCGAAGGACCGGATTATCTGGGACGTGAGTCACCAGTGCTATCCGCACAAGATCCTTACCGGGCGGCGCGACCGGATTCGGACCCTGCGTCAGAAGGGCGGGCTTTCAGGTTTCACCAAGAGATCCGAAAGCCCCTATGACCCGTTCGGAGCGGCCCATTCCTCGACTTCTATATCGGCCGCGCTGGGCTTTGCCGTGGCACGTGATCTGGGTGGAGCGACGGAACACGGGATCGGCGATTGCATTGCGGTGATCGGCGATGGCGCGATGAGTGCGGGAATGGCCTATGAAGCGATGAACAACGCAGGCCATCTGGGAAAGCGTCTGTTCGTCATTCTGAATGACAACGAGATGTCGATTGCACCGCCGGTCGGCGCAATGTCGACGTATCTGTCGCGTCTCTACGCTGGCGATCCCTATCAGGAATTCAAGGCTGCCGCGAAAGGCGCGATCAGCCTGCTGCCGCCGCCGTTTCAGGAAGGTGCCCGCCGGGCAAAGGAAATGCTCAAGGGCATGACTGTCGGCGGCACGATGTTCGAAGAGCTTGGGTTTTCCTATGTCGGGCCCATCGACGGGCATGACATGGAACAGCTTCTGTCGATCCTGCGCACTGTCAAGACGCGGGCAACGGGGCCGGTGCTGATCCATGCGATCACCAAGAAGGGCAAGGGATATGCCCCGGCGGAAGGCGCATCGGACAAGGGGCACGCGACGGCCAAGTTCGATGTGGTCACTGGCAAGCAGAAGAAGGCGCCGTCCAACGCGCCGAGCTATACACGCGTCTTTGCCGACGCGCTGCTGCGCGAAGCGGCGGCGGATGACAAGATCGTCGCCGTCACGGCCGCGATGCCGGATGGCACCGGCCTGAACCTGTTCGCGGAACGCTACCCCAGCCGCTGCTTCGATGTCGGCATCGCCGAACAGCATGCGGTCACATTCAGCGCCGGAATGGCGGCGGGCGGGATGAAACCCTTTTGCGCGCTCTATTCCACGTTCCTGCAGCGCGGCTACGATCAGGTTGTGCATGATGTGGCGATCCAACGCCTGCCGGTGCGATTTGCCATCGACCGCGCCGGGCTGGTTGGCGCAGACGGTGCGACCCATGCGGGCGCCTATGACATCGCCTTCTTGTCGAACCTGCCCGGCATGGTCGTCATGGCAGCCGCGGATGAAGCCGAGCTGGTGCATATGGTTGCCACTGCCGCCGCACATGACGACGGACCCATTGC
>NZ_JBARVQ010000010.1:0-2581 GCF_049646345.1 Albidovulum sp.
CGAGCTCGGTCATGATTGCGGGGATATGCGCGGGAATCTGGGCGCGGTCAATGGGGTGAAGCAAGGTTGCAAAATGTCAACTATCGCCGTTCACTGCGTGCATGGCGGAAATACGAGATAGGAAAGATGTGAACGACTGGCTTGTCGGCAGAGACAAGCCAGTGATTGCAGCGCTGGCGCTTCGTGCGGCCCTGCGCTCCTTGCCGTTCGTTATCGACATATTTCAGAGTACCCAGTACCAAGACCGCAAAGGTCGACTTTTTTTATCGGCATTCCGATCATCCCTGAAAATTGCTTTGGCAGCAAAAACAAATGACGATGAGTATTGGAGAGCAGCAGAGTCGTCGGGCCGAAAGGCCGATCACGAAACTGATCCGTCCTATCCGACAGCAAGAAGCGGCAATGCATTGTACGGTTGGATTTCCGTCGCCTTTCACACGACCTACGACAACCACGCCGAAAACTCCATCTACGTTCCGGCCGCAACGTTCAGAGAAGAAACGACACACTCTGAGCAACATGAAGCGGAGCGTGCATATTGGCTGGCGGTGTCGGAAGATGCATCTGCCATTGAGGGCCTTTTGTCACCTAGCGAGCTTTTTGAACGAAAACTTTGGTTAACCATCGAACAACCAGCCATCGCAAGTGATGCATGGGACACGTTTGTTTCAGTCTTAGAAAATGAAGCGCCGACATGGCGATTCTGGATTGAGTGGGTTCAATCATTCAGATCGGGATATCCGGTTGATTGGGACCTTCAGAGGGAAGTGGCTGCAATTCCAGACGAGGATTGGGAAAGTGGACCGGAGCATATCGCTCGGATAGTTGCCGAAATCAGCGCGCGACACGCTTTGCACGACAGAATTCGAGAACTTGAGAACGAACTAGCGCGGTCATCAACCTCACGACTAGGAATCGGTGGAAACAACCCGCCAGAACCATTGTCGCGCGAAACTACCGTTGCTCGCGAACTACTTATCGTCTGGGAGCCACTCCAACAGCTCAAACAAGAGGCTAGGACAAACAAACCTAGTCGTGGCAAAATCGAGAGGCTGATCGGCATACTAGGCTCGGTTCTTCAGAACGGAATTTCTTGGTGCGGCACAAAGGCAGATCTTGCCGTGGATACTACGATAAAGTGGGCTATCCCGGCGGGTGGCGGCTACTTTGCGTTGAATCCAAGCAAGCTCGAAGCCGTCATCGAAGCTGCGAAAAAATGGCTGGCCGAGGTGATATGGTTCTAAATGCAGTGATGGCATAGTAGCATTCAGGCTTTGACCTAAGCGCCTCCTCACCCACCCCACTCCGCCCCCTGCATTTCCCTCAACCGGCTCGCGGTGCGTTCGAATTCGAAGCTGCCGGTGCCCTCGACGTAAAGACGTTCCGGTTCGTCGGCGGCCGAGCAGATGAGGCGCACCTTGCCCTCGTAAAGCGCGTCGATGAGGGTGACGAAGCGTTTCGCCTCGTTGTAGTTCTCGGACGAGAGATGCGGGATGTCTTCGAGGATAAGGACGCGCACCGCGCCTGCGACGGCGAGGTAGTCGGCCGGGCCGAGGGGGCGGCCGCAGAGGTCCCAGAAGCCTGCCCGCGCGACACCGGCATGGTAGTCGGGCAGCACCACCTCTCTGCCCTTCACGGTCAGTTTCAGTTCCGCGTCGCCGCCGCCGCCGGTCAGTTCGGTCCAGATCTTTGAAAGCGCTTCCCTTGCCTTCGCATCGGCGGGGGTGAAATAGACCTGAGCGCCTTCGAGGCGATGCTGGCGGTAATCCGTCTCGCTCTCGATCTCGCGCACCTCCAGCCGGTCCTTCAGAAGCTGGATGAAGGGCAGGAAGAGCGGCCGGTTGAGCCCGTCCTTGTAGAGGTCATCCGGCACGCGGTTCGAGGTGGTGACGATGGTCACCCCCCGGTCGAAAAGCATCTGGAAAAGGCGGCCCACGATCATCGCATCGGCAATGTCGGTGATCTGCATCTCATCGAACGAGAGAAGCCGCAGGTCCTCGGCGATCTTCTCGGCCACGGGTCGGATCGCGTCGTCGACCCCGGTCTTGCGCGCCTCATGCAAAGCGGCCTGCACTTCCTGCATGAAGGCGTGGAAATGGACGCGGCGCTTGGCCTCGATATTCACATGGGCGTGGAAGAGGTCCATCAGCATCGATTTGCCGCGCCCGACCCCGCCCCAGAGGTAAAGCCCCTTCACCCCTTCGGGTGCCTTGGCGAACAACCCGCCGAGAAGGCCCTTCCTGCGGCCGTTCCCGGCCTCCAGCCCCGCGCGGATGCGCTGCAATTCGGGCAAAAGCGCGCGTTGGGCGGCGTCCTGCTTCAGGTCGCCCTCATGCGTCATCCGGTCGTAGATTTCGGTCAGTGTCTCGGCCATGCATTTCGATAACCGGGGATGGGCGAAAGGGAAAGACCGGGAGCGGGATCCGGAAGACCTTTCAGAGATTTCGGCGCGCAGCGAGACTGCGGCGATCCGCTTTGCGCACTTTGGAGACCTCGGCGGCTGAACGCCTTTCGCCCGGGAACAAGCGCGATGCGCGCCGGGCGAGCGCCTGCCCGTCCCGGCGGGCTGGCGCTTTTGAGA
>NZ_JBARVQ010000011.1:0-3101 GCF_049646345.1 Albidovulum sp.
GCGCGGCGTCGGGGCTGGGGGCGGTTTCTGGTCGCTCGGGGCCAGTCTTGTCGCCGCTTTTGTGATCCTGCCGATCCTGTCGGTCGTGGTGATGGCCTTTTCGCCGACCGAGAATATCTGGCCGCACCTTCTGTCGACAACATTGCCGCGTTATGCCGCCAACACCCTGATCCTGACACTGGGCACCGGGGCGCTTGCCGCAGCGATCGGGGCGGGCACTGCCTGGCTGATCACCATGTACCGGTTTCCCTGCGCTGGTCTGCTGGAGTGGCTGTTGCTGCTGCCATTGGCCATTCCGGCCTATATCGGCGCCTATGCGCTGGTGGATTTCCTCGATTATTCCGGTCCGGTGCAGGTCACTTTGCGCGACTGGACCGGCTGGAGCTCGGCCCGCGATTACTGGTTCCCTCAGGTGCGGTCGCGCTGGGCGGCAGTCATCGTGCTGGCGGCTGCCCTTTACCCTTATGTCTACCTTCTGGCCCGCGCGGCGTTTCGTGAACAATCTGCTGGCAGTTATGAGGTCGCGCGCGCCCTCGGGGCGGGTCCATTGGGCCTTTTCTGGCGTGTGGGCCTGCCGCTTGCCCGGCCTGCCATCGCGGCGGGGGCGGCCATCGTGATGATGGAGACGGTGAACGATTTCGGCGTCGTCGATTTCTTTGCGGTGCAGACGCTAACCACGGGCATCTTCACGGTCTGGCTGGAAACCGGCAATGCCGGAGGGGCCGCCCAGATCGCCTGCGTGATTCTTGCCGTCATTCTGGCGCTGGTGGCGCTTGAAAAGGTCAGCCGCCGCAATTCGCGCTACTATCACTCCGCGCGGCAGCCGCGACCTGTGACCAAGATCGCGCTGAGCGGGGCTGCCGGTTGGGTGGCGGTCCTGCTGTGTGCGATGCCGGTTCTTGTAGGGTTTGTCCTGCCGGTTGCTGTGATTGCGGGCCATGCGCTCGACCGGCCCGAAACATGGGTCAGCGCCGGGCTTGGCCGCGCCTTTGTGAATACGCTGAGTGTCGGCGGGGCGGCGGCGGCCCTGACTGTCGCAGGTGCGCTTTTCATGGTCTATGGCGTGCGCCTGACGGGGCGCAAGCTGCCCCGGCTGCTGCTGCCGGTCACGACCATCGGTTATGCCGCGCCGGGCGCAGTTCTGGCGGTCGGGATCCTCATTCCGCTCGCGGCTTTCGATCACCGGGTGGCGGATGCGGTCCTTTGGTTGACCGGATACGATCCGGGGCTGATCCTGACCGGCTCGGCCGCCGCGATTGTTTTTGCCTATTTCGTCCGCTTCTTCGCGATAGCCCAAGGGGCGGCAGACGCAGCCTTTGGCCGCATTTCGCCCTCGTTGCCGATGGCGGCGCGGTCGCTGGGGCGGACGGCGGGGGGCACCTTGCGCGAAGTCTATCTGCCGCTGATGAAAGGCTCGGTCGGTACTGCGCTGCTGCTGGTCTTCGTCGATTGCGTGAAGGAACTGCCGGCGACGCTTCTGCTGCGGCCCTTCAACTACGACACTCTGGCGACACGGGCACATGAAAAGGCGAGCCTTGAGAATATCGGAGAGGCGGCCCCGCCCGCGCTTCTGGTGATGCTGGTCGGACTAGTCGCGGTCGCCTTCCTCGCCCGCGCCAATCTTCGCCCGCGCGGGCACTGACAGTCTTGCACCGACGCGCCGCCCGGTTTATGTGCGAAACAGTGCCCCTATAGCTCAGCTGGTAGAGCATCTGATTTGTAATCAGAGGGTCGGGAGTTCGAGTCTCTCTGGGGGCACCATATTTTCAGATCGGTGTTTGCGGCGCGTTCGGCCCCGTCTGTATCTTGCACAAAGTCATGCCGTTGACGCCGCTCATCGGGCCGGGTAGCTGGGCGGCCATGGCACGTGCACCTCTTCTTCAACTGTCCGGTATTTCGCTGACCTTCGGCGGTAGTCCGATTTTCGACGGGCTTGATCTGACCGTTCAGCCGGGCGACCGGGTGGCATTGGTCGGGCGCAACGGATCAGGTAAATCCACCCTGATGAAGGTGATGGCCGGGCTGGTAGAGGCCGATGCCGGATCCCGCGTCGTGCCGCCGGGTGTGACGGTGGGCTATATGGAGCAGGAACCCGACCTGTCCGCCTTCGAGACGCTTGGCGATTTTGCCGCCTCGGGCCTGCCCGAGGGTGAGGCCTACAAGGTCGCGGTCGTCGCTGAGGGGCTGAAATTCGACCCCGAGACGAAGGTGGTCGCGGCGTCGGGTGGCGAAAGGCGGCGGGCTGCCTTGGCGAAGCTGCTGGCTGAGGCACCGGAGCTGATGCTGTTGGATGAGCCGACAAACCATCTGGATATTCAGGCGATCGGCTGGCTGGAGGCGGAGCTGCGCGAGACGCGTGCGGCCTATGTCATCATCAGCCATGACCGCGCCTTTCTGCGCGCGCTGACACGCGCCACGCTGTGGATCGACCGGGGTGCTGTGCGTCGCAGTGAGAGGGGCTTTGAGAGCTTCGAGGACTGGCGCGAGACCGTCTGGGCCGAAGAGGACCTTGCCCGTCACAAGCTGGAACGGCGGATCAAATCCGAAGGCCGCTGGGCGGTCGAGGGCATCTCGGCCCGGCGCAAGCGCAATCAGGGGCGGCTGAGGGCGTTGCAGGCGATGCGGGCTGAACGCGCCTCGATGATCCGGCGGCAGGGCACGGCCGATATGGCATTGGACAGTGGCCAGACCTCGGGCAAGCTGGTGATCGAAGCGAAGGGGATTTCGAAGGCCTTTGGCGACAGGACGATTCTGAAGCCCTTCGATCTGAAAGTGCTGCGCGGCGACCGGGTGGCTTTTGTCGGCCCGAATGGTATCGGCAAGACGACGCTGCTGAAGATGCTGACAGGTGAGATGGCGCCCGACAGCGGCACTGTCCGTCATGGCACCAAACTGGAGATGGCGGTCTTCGATCAGGCCCGGGCGACGCTTGATCTGACGATGACGCTGTGGGACGGGCTGGTGAACGATCCTGATATGGCGGTGTCGGGCCGGTCGGATCAGGTCATGGTGCGGGGCACGCCGAAACATGTCGTTGCCTATCTGAAGGATTTTCTTTTCGATGAGGCGCAGGCGCGGGCCCCCATCGGCTCGCTCTCGGG
>NZ_JBARVQ010000012.1:0-15920 GCF_049646345.1 Albidovulum sp.
ATACCACCGCACCGCGCAAAGGATGATCTCGCTTGGAAAACGGTGATGCTTGAAGGGTGATTTCCGGCGCATGATCGACCTCAAAAGATGGACCTTGGCCAGATTGGGCGGTTAATGCAACAGTCCCAGTCCGGTGTCGCAGTGTGCAAGCGAGCCACCACTTCGCCCGTTGCAGGAAAGATCACGTCCAGAGGTGAGCCAGCCGTATCTTCAACATATTCACCGTCGATAAAGTGAGAAGCCTTTGGTTGCAGCTGCATTTCGTCCTCGCAGATTCTGGTTTGATTGAGCGTTTCGGGCGATCCCGCGGTTAGCCACGATGGACCGGGGCGTCCGACAATGGCAGCGGGGTCTGGCCCAGGATCATGTCAGCCGCCTTCTCGGCGATCATGATAGTCGGTGCATTGGTGTTCCCGTTCGTGGGCCGCGGCATGACCGAGGCATCTACCACGCGCAGCCCGCGCACCCCGTGCACCCGCAATTGGTCATCAACCACGGCATCAGCGTCGAGACCCATCCGGCAGGTGCCGGCGTAGTGGTACCCGGTCTCGGCATGCTGGCGAATGTAGGTGTCCAGAGCGTCGTCGCTTTCCAGAGCCCGGCCGGGAAGGATCTGCTCGCCCCGCACATCCGCCAGGGCAGGCTGCTCCATTATCTCGTGCGATTTGCGGATCGCCTGCCGGGCCTCGACCCAGTCGCGCTCGGCGGTCAGGTAGTTGGGCTGGATAACCGGTGCGTCGCCGGGCCGATTCGAGCGCAGCGTGATCCAGCCCCGGCTTTCCGGGAGCCCGGGGCTGAGATGAACCTGATAGCTGTGTCCCGGCGCAGAAAGTCGGCCGCTATATTCTGCGGCCAGGCCCACGAAATGGAGGTGCACATCGGGATAGGGCTTGTGGTCGAAGGATTTCAGAAAGCCACCTGCCTCGAAGAAGTTTGACGCGCCCAGACCCGTGCCCGTAGCCAGCCAGCGCGCCCCAATGGCTGCCTGGCGCAGGGGTTTGGTTGCCTCGAAATAGGACAGCGGCTTGGTGCACTTGTACGAGACAATCCACTCCAGATGGTCCGCCAGGTTCTGTCCGACGCCGCGCAGGTCGTGGCGAACAGCTATGCCATGGCGCCGCAGCTCTTCGGCCGGGCCGATCCCTGACAGCATCAGCAATTGTGGAGACTGGATGGCCCCCGCCGCCAGGATGACCTCCTGATCGATATGGGCCCTGCGCGCCTTCCCCTCGCTCACGTATGAGACCGAGGTGGTCCGCCCGTTTTGCAGGTCGATGCTGTCGACCATGGCGCCCGTCACCACTGTCAGGTTGGCCCGCGACTTCATCGCCGGATGCAGATATGCACGTGAAGCGCTTTCGCGACGTCCTTCGTGGATGGTAGCGTCAAAATAGCCAAAGCCTTCCTGCCGATAGCCATTGACATCTTCTGTGGCCGGATGGCCAGCTTCTAGCGCCGCAGCAAGGAACATTTGGTACAGTTGGCTTTCCGGAACGCCCCGACTGACATGGAGTGGTCCGCTGTCGCCTCGATAGGCATCACCTCCGCCTGAATAAGTCTCGGACCGGCGGAAATAGGGCAGGCAGTTGCGATACGACCAGTGCTCCAATCCCGGCTGCTCGGCCCAGTGGTCGAAGTCGCCCGGATTTCCACGGACATAGACCATGCCGTTGATGGTCGACGACCCGCCAAGCGCCTTGCCGCGAAAGAATGCGATCCGGCGCCCGTTCAGTTGGGCGACCGGCTCGGATTCGAACTGCCAATTGTAAGTCTTGCTTTGCAGTGGATAAACCAGTGCCGCTGGCATCTGAATTCGGAAATCCCAACGGCGGTCAGGCCCACCGGCCTCCAGCAGCAGGATCTGGTTCGCCGGATCGGCGCTAAGACGGTTGGCCAGCACACTGCCGGCGGAGCCGGCCCCGATGATGATGAAGTCGTAGGCTTCCGTTTTGGCCATTTGTCAATATCCTTCCGCTTCGCGCTCCGCCGGTCGAGCGGTGCAGTCCGTGCTACCTCGTTCCGGTTAGCCGGATCGTCGTTGACATGTGATAGACTCTAGCTCCTTTGTGGGTTCGGACACTTCTTCTCCGGGAAAACATCGTTCAGTCCGATTATTGGCACGTACAGGATTTTCCCAGTGAACGTCTGGTCATTCGGCGCCGGACGGGCTGTGTCCTGGCCCTGTCCAGTAGGGCGCACGATCCGGTGGAAGCTGCGGCCGGTCCAAAGCAAGGTCGGCCGCCCGTTCCCCGATCATGATCGTCGTCGCATTGGTGTTGGCCGCAACGATGTGCGGCATGACCGAGGCATCCGCCACCCGCAGCCCTGCTATCCCGTAAACCCGGAGATCGGGGGCGACAACCGCCTGAGGATCGTCGGCGGCGCCCATGCGGCAAGTGCAAGAAGGGTGATACGCGGTCGAGACGCGCGATCTAATCCAGTCGTTTAGTGCAGCATCGCTTTGGACCTCGGCGCCGGGGTCCATCTCAGGCCCGGCAAAGGGTGCGAAAGCCGACGCTTGAACAAGTCGGCGCGTCAGCGCCACGGCCTCACGGAAGGTCTGCATATCGGTGTCGCTGTTCAGGTAGTTGAAGCGCAGCACCGGCGCTGTAGCTGCGTCGGCCGATCGCAGCGAAACCTCTCCGCGCGCGGCCGAGTCCATCAGCGTCATATGAATCTGGAACGCTTCCTGCGGATAGGGTTGGTAGTCGGCGTGCGAAATCGCCAACGGAAAGAACTCCAGCTTGATGTTCGGCTTGCGTAGGCCGCTGCGGGTTCTGAGATAGGCCGCAACCTCGAACTGGTTGCTGGCCGCCACGCCACGCCGCATGGCGAACCATTTCACGCCGGTCACGATCCGGCCAAGTCCGGAGGTGTAACGTTGCAACGTGACCGGTTGACGGCATCCGAATTGGATCACCAGATCCGGATGATCCTGCAGGTTTCGGCCCACGGCAGGCCGGTCCAGCACCACCGGAATCTCGGCCGCCTTGAGCACCGAGCCCGGCCCAATGCCCGAAAGCATCAGAAGATGTGGCGAGCCGATTGCTCCTGCCGACAGGATCACCTCGCGGCGTGCGCGGATCGCACGTGCTGCGCCTTGTACACGGACGGTGACGCCCACGGCCTCTTTGCCTTCGAGGTCGATCCGCTCGACCAAACAATCGGGCAGTATGGTTAGGTTGGGTCGGCGCCGAACCTCGGATGTCAGGTAAGAAACGGCGGTGCTTCGGCGTTCCCCCCGCAAAATGGATTGCTCACCCACGGCAAAGCCTTCCTGCTTCGGACCGTTGTAATCGTCTGTGACCGGATGCCCTAGTTCCCGCCCCGCCGCGATGAAGGCCGCATTCAGTGGGTTGCTGTCCGGGTCGGGCCGGGTGACCTTCAGAGGTCCGTCGCCGCCGCGATAGCGCGAGCTGCCGCCGGGCGCGGTTTCCATTCGGCGGAAGTACGGCAGCACATCGGCATAGCCCCAGCCCGTGCAACCGTACCGGTCGCGCCAGTCGTCGAAGTCCAGAGGGTGACCACGGGTGTAGACCATGCCATTGATCGCGGAAGACCCCCCCACCACCCGGCCGCGCGGATGGGCCACCGCGCGGCCCTGCAGTCCCGGTTCCGGTTCGGACCCAAACTGCCAGTTGTAAGTGGTTCCGTTCAGAAGCCGGTCCACCGCGAGTGGCATGCGAATGGTCCACGGATTCGCATCGGGGCCCGCCTCGATCAATAGCACTTCCAGACCCGGTCGCTCGCTCAAACGAGCGGCCACGGCGCAGCCAGCCGAGCCGGCCCCCACAACGATAAAGTCAAATGCCTTTTTCATAGATCCGATGCCCACTTCACCTTGACTTCTGTCGCGTGAGACAGGTAAATATACTTGACGGTACGAAAAATGCCTGTCAAGTCAGTTTTGGTCGATGGAGGCAAAAAATGAAGACAGCAGCCACCGGGATGTTCGGCATCGAGGCGCCGATCTTTGCTTTCAGCCACTGTCGGGATGTTGTTGTGGCTACGTCCAAAGCGGGCGGTTTGGGAGTGCTCGGTGCCGCCTGGATGACGCCCGAACACCTCGAGCAGGAACTGAGATGGATCGACGACCACATCGGCGGGCGGCCCTATGGCGTAGACATGGTGTTCTCGTCGACCTCGACCGCGGTCGATTTCAAGGAAAGCCCAAGAGAGATCTTGCCCAAGGAAAACGTGGATTTCATTAACAGTCTTCTGGACGCCGAAGGCATTCCGCCCTTGCCCGAGGACGAGGTGAAGGGCTGGTATGCGGATTACGCCCGCAATCTCAGCTTCAGCCCCGAGGTCAGCGAGGCTCTGCTGGACGTTGCACTGAGGCACCCGATCAAGCTGGTCGTCAGCGCCTTGGGCGTGGCGCCGGACCATGTGATCCGGCGGGTCAAAGACCAAGGCATCAAATTCGGCGGCATTGTCGGGAGCGTCCGGCAGGCGCAAAAGCAGGTTGCCGCTGGCGCCGACATTGTCATTGCGCAAGGCAGCGAGGCCGGCGGGCATACCGGCCAGATTACCTCTATGGTGCTTTGGCCCGAGGTTGTGGACGCCGTGGCGCCTGTGCCGGTTCTGGCCGCAGGCGGAATCGGCCGCGGCCGGCAGATGGCTGCCGCGCTTGCCCTCGGCGCCGAAGGGGTCTGGTGCGGGTCGATCTGGCTTGGCACAACAGAAAGCGAGCTTTCGCCTGACTTGCGCGAGGTGATATATGACGCGACACCCGAGGATGCGGTGATTACGCTCGGCTACACCGGCAAGCCTTGCCGCGCCGTCCGCAGCAAATACACCGAGGCCTGGCTGCGCACTGATGCGCCCGCACCGCTGAAGCAGGTACCGCTGCAATCTATCCTTTCGGGCGAACCGTTCCGTCGCGTCGAACGGGCCCGCCGTAAGGACTGGATGACCTATTCTGCCGGCCAGATCGTAGGCCGTGTAAAGGAGCCCACCACCGTTAAGTCGGTTATCTATGAGATGATCATGGAATACGCCGAGACCATGGAGCGGGTAGCCCGCCTGACCGAGGAGTAAGTGCGATGTCCCTCCGGGTGCCCCTTCGTGTGACAGTCATAGGGGCCAGCGGCGCAGGCTGCGACATTGCGCTGAAGGCGCAGGCGGCCGGTCATCACGTGACGCTGGTGGACGAGCATCCGCAGACCATGGGCCAGATGTCGTTTGACGCCCCTTGGTTCTATGGCGCGGCCCTGCCCGCCGCGCTGACAAACGCCAATGCCATCGCGCAGGTCGTGCTAGAGGCCAACCCGCAGATCGTCGCCTGTTTCGAAGAGGGTATCGACGTCCGGGTCGGGACCATCGCCTGGGGGGCGTTCCAGGATGGGCCGAACAGCCGCCACGTCGGCCATCCGAGGGTCGGCCTGGTGGGCGCGGACGGCAATGATCTGCTGGAGCATGACGTTCTGATCCTGGCAACCGGCGTGCGCGACTTCGTGCCGTCGTTCCGAGGGGCAGAACTTCCGGGCGTGTTCGGTGTCAAGGCGGGGATGGCCTTCCTGGACCTCTACCAGTGCTACGAGGGCGAACGGACGGTGGTTCTGGGCACCTCGCAGCGCGCCGTCGATTTCGTCAAGCGAGCCCTCGCGCGCGGGGTCGGGATCGTTGGCATGATCGAACCAGGCGTCGATTTTGTCGCGGGCCATACGGCCCACGACGAAGTCGCGGCCCTTGGCGTGCCGGTGCATTTCGACACCGTCCTTCTGGCGGCCGAGGGAAAGGTTGCGGTGACGGGCGCCCGGCTGTGCGCCCTAACAGGACGCACAGAAACATTGCTGGACTGCGACAGCCTCTGCCTGGCCATCGGCACCCTGCCGAATATCGAACTTCCGGCCGCCATGGGCTGCCGGATGCGGTTCGATTCTGGTTTGGGGTACTGGCTGCCCGAAACTGATGCGACCGGGCGCACCAGCCTGGAAAAAGTGTTCTGGCTTTCGGGCTTTGCCACGGGCGGCAGGGATGCCGAGGCTGTCCTCGCTGCCATGGATGAGGGCGGTCCGATGGGCACAGCGCAGCCGGCTCCGGAAGCCCTCGTCGACCAGGGCACCTATCTGCGTCGCTGGATCGAGGCGCTGTACATCACCGGCGGCGGAGCGGTGACGCTGTGCAAGTGCGAAAGCGTCTCGCGTGATGCCTTCCTGGGTCTGGCGCCACCGGCCTATTTGCAAGCTGGCCTGCGCCAGCCGAAATCGCCCGTGAGCGGACCGGGGGGCGCCGCCACGTACGTCCATCAGGACTTTCTGAAACGCATGACCCGGGTGGGCATGGGCCATTGCCAGGGCAAACGTTGCCGCGATGAGGCGGCGCTGCTCTTGTCACTGCACTTCGGCATGGGAATGGAGTCGATACGGCCGGGTAGTTACCGTTTCCCGGTTCGCCCGGTCGATCTTGCCCTGCTGGCGGCCGACGACGACACATACGACACACGCGAGAAGTGGTCCTACTGGCTGCACGCACCAGAGACCGCAATCGACTGACACCATGAGCGCAGAGGATCCGGAATAGGGACAAGCGATGGAGCGTTTTGACATCATCGTCGTCGGTGCAGGCATTGTCGGGCTTGCAACCGCCTGGCGTGCACGTCGGGCCGGGGCTCGGGTTCTGGTGCTGGACAAGGGCGCCACCGCCTACGAGGCCTCGTCTCGGGCGACGGGTTTCCTGAGCTTGCGCGGCGAAACGCCTGGGGAATCCCGGCTTGCCCAGGTCGCCGAAACCCTTTGGGACAGTCTGGACGACGATCTGGGTTATCCGACGGAATGGACGCAAAAAGGCCGCCTCTGGGCCGCGATCACCCCGCGGGAATACGAAGAGCTGAAGGCCTCGTATCAAAGCTTCCGCACCACGGGCATCGATTTCGAGTTTATCGATGCCAAGGCCTGCCGCGAACTGTTGCCAGCGCTGACCCCCGACACGCTGGGCGGAATCTACACCGACCGCTCAGGTCACGCCAACCCGCAGCGCACATCACAGGCCTTCGGCTGGGCCTTTCAGGATCTCGGCGGCGAGATCCGCGAATACACCCCTGTTCTGGAGATCCTGACGGATGGCGGGCGCATCAAGGGGTTGCGCACCCCGCAAGGCGAAATTCACGCCGGGGCCGTGGTGCTGTGCGCGGCGGCCCACAACGCCCGCCTGCTTGAGCCGATAGGCATAGATTTTCCGGTGGCCCCTGTCCGACTGGAAGCCTTCGTGACCGCGCCGGTACCGCCGCTGTTCGAGCAGGCCGTCGTTGGCCACGGCCTTGCTATCCGCCAGACCCGGCGTGGAAACATCCACGTCAATGGCGGCCCGCACGAATGGCTGGGGGCCGAGGTGGCGAACGACATGGCAAAACCAACCACCCCGATTGTACGAAACATCGCGCGCCGCCTGTTCGAGGTCTTCCCGACCCTGCAGAACGCGCAAATGCTGCGCTCTTGGGCCGGTGTGATAGATGTGACACCCGATCAGATCACCTTGATCCACCCCTTCGACTCGCCCGCCGGACTGGTCGCGGTGTCGTCGGCGGGGCATGGTTTCGGGATGGCGCCCGCGCTTGGGCTGGCCTTGTCGGATCTGGCGCTGCACGGCAAGACCGACCTGCCCATCGGCGATCTGACCCTGGAGCGGTTCAGGCGACTACCAAAGGACTGGCGTCGCGTCTGGAACTGGCTGCCCGGCAGCTACAACACCTGATCCTACCGGAGGTACGCTATGAGCAAGATCAACTTCATCAACCCTTTCGGATCGACCGCATATGATGAGGTGATCCGTAGAACCCTGACGCATTATTGCGCCGAGGGCACCGTTATGGATGTGACCCATCTAACGAATTGCCCGCCCGACATCGACTTCTACTACAACAAGCACATGATCGAGCAGTCGCTGTTCGAAGAGGTGATGCGGTCCGAAGAGGTGGGCTATGACGCCGTGATCGTGGGCTGCCTCTATGATCCGGGTGTTCGCGTCGCGCGTGAACTTGTGGACATTCCAGTCGTCGGTCCGCTGGAAGCCTCGTTCCAGATGGCGGCAAACTTCGGACATTCCACCATGGTCTTGACGGACCACCGCAAGGCCGTACCCTACATCTACGACGAGGCCCGGTTGAACGCGCAGGGCGCCACGATGCGCGGGGTCGATGCGATTGACTGGTTCGTCAAGGATATGATCCACGACCGTGCTGCAGTCGCGAGCGACGTGGTGACCAGGTCTCAGGAAGCGGCGGCGAAATTCGGGGCCGAGACAGTGATCATGGGCTGCACGATCATCGCCGCTATCTACCAAGAATACCTGATGGAGGGCGGCATACCATCGCCGGTCCCGATCCTGAACCCGAACCTTTTGGCGCTGAAGATGGCGGATGGGCTGGCGGACCTGCACCGCAAGGGGGGCTATTTCCTGGCGCGCAGCGGATATTATATGAAGCCGACCGGACATTTTGAAACCGAGTTCCACCGCGCCCGCCGAATTTGGAATGCAACAAAGCCGGATTTTGGCTGATCCGGGGGTGGCACAGATGTGGTCAGCGGCGGCATCGGTGAAATACGGCTGTGGATCCTATGTCCACGCGAAAGCAACCATTTCGTCCTGCGTCACCAGGCGAGGCCGCTTGGTGACGTTGTAACCTGGGCGAGTTCTTCAAACGATGGCTGCATTATCAGCCCGCCTTACGTCCGTTCGCCAGTGGTCGTTTCAACACGGACCCTGTGGCGTCAGGTGGCGGTCGGCCTGCCATCTTGGCGAAGATCTCAGCGATCCGCCGTTGAATGTCGGTATCGGCGCTTGCGACCTTGCCACTGCGGACGTGGATCGACAGATGTTCACCGGTTGCCAACAAAGTTCCTTGCGTGTCGAACAACCGGTGCAACAGATGCAGCCGCTTGTCGTCGTGGGCCAAGATCTCTGTCTCGGTGAAAAGACTTGTTCCAGGCCCGCACTCTTTCAAATGGCGGATGTGGCTTTCCAATGTGTAAAATGCGCCATCGGCTGCATTCCCGAAGTCGACCCCAATCAGACCGTATAGCGCATCCGAGATCTCTCCGAAGATCTGCAGGTAGCGGTACTCAGTCATGTGGCCATTATAGTCGAGCCATCTCGGCAGGACTGTACCCTGCCAAAGCCTTAAGGTCATTGCCGCGTTACTCCCACTGGTCGGTCCGAGCGGGCCTGATGCCTCTCAGCCCGAGCCCGGGTTTAATCGGGGACCAGCCAAGATTCTTAGGTTTCCGCCACCTGGGTGCCATAGCCGGTATCGGTGATGGACTTGATGATGACACCCAGGGGGCACCAACTGGGCGACAGTGACTGGACCGCCATGAAATGCAATTGCGGGCGGCATGGCAGCCGACACGCATTCTGGCTGCCAGCAAAGCTTTGGGAGCGGATAACTTTGCGGGCGGCCAGAATGCCTACCGGTGCCGCTCAGCCGGTATGGTTGGAATGGAACATTACCTTCCACTCTCCCTGCTGGCAGACCTCGTCACGCTGGTTGCGCACCTCAACCCAAAAGTTCACTATCCCGCGCGCCGGGTTCTTGGTGGGCCGAACCGCGTCGACCCGCTGGTATACATGAATCGTATCGCCGATCTTGACTGGTGCCTTCAGGTCCCAGGTCATGCCGAGGAAGGCGATGGCCGTGCCTTCCTTGAGACCTAGACGAAACTCAAGCCCAGTGGCGATGGCAAACACCGCTGGACCGTGCAGAATGCGCGTCCCGAAAGGGGTGCGTTTTGCGAATTCCTCATCTGTGTGGACGGGGTTGTAGTCTCCGGTCATGCCTGCAAACATGACGATGTCCGCCTCAGTGATGGTCCTACGCGGCGACAGCCAGGATTGCCCGACTACGAATTCGTCGAAGAACAATGCATTAGGGCCGACGCCCTGTCCTGCGCGATCGGTGGTTTTTCCGCTGTCCATCATGAACTCCTTTGCCACAGCGTGCGGCCTGCAGCCTGGTTCCCTGCTTCCCTGCTTCAGAAGGACTGCCCCATACCCTAAAAGCTGCAATTATACCCTTATGGACGTTTTTCGACCAATGCGTCAGTTTAGTCAATAGTGATTCTGTTCAATACGCGGATTCCGTGAGAGAATCCGGCCTCCTGAAACGACTGTATTGACTCCCAAGTCGAAATATTTCTACTAGTACGAACGAAAACATACGCAAATTTTCCCGTTGGCACGCCGATCCGCGACCTGGCTGCGTCCCTTCGGTCCTAAAGGTTAGAATGGCAACGAATCTTCGCGAAGAGATGAAGGCCAAGAAACAGGCCTATGTACAGGACGAGATCATCTCGGCCGCGGCGCGGCTGTTTGCCGAACGCGGAATCCGCGCGGTGACGATAGACGACATCGCCTCCAGCCTCGGCTACACGAAGTCGGTCGTCTACTATTACTTCAAGAACAAGAACCAAGTTCTCTGGGAAATCTTCAACCGCATCCACGAGGCTTGGCTTGCCGACATGCAGGTGATCGTCAGTCAGGACATCCCCCCCGATCAGAAACTGGCAGCGCTGATCCGGCAACATGCCCTGAACGTGATGGACCGTGCCGAATGGACCGCGATCTTCTTCCGCGACCAGTCCGAACTGACCGAAGCGCAGCAGGCAACGGTGGCCGAGCGCAAGCGTACCTTCGACCGCAATTTCCGCGACACCTATACGGCAGGAGTCAAAGCTGGGTTGTTCAAGGATATACCCGCCGCCGTGATCTCCAGCGGTATCGTCGGAATGTGCAACCAGACCCATGTTTGGTTCAAGAAGAACAAGGGTCTGTCGGCCGCCGAGATCGCCGACCATTTCACCAGTATCATCCTTGACGGCTGCCGGGCCTAGTCGAGAAGCACCGTATACCGCTGAATCCAGGGCGCCGCGCGTTCTATCTGCGCCGACAACCGTAGCACGGTATCCTCGGCACCGAATTGGCCGATCAACTGCACCCCCACCGGCAATCCGTGCGACGTCCAGTGCAGCGGCACGTTTGCGGCGGGCTGCCCTGACGCGTTTATGATCGCCAGGAACGCGGTATAGCGGCCCGCCTGGCGACGGAAGCTCTCGAAGTCGCTGGCCATCGACAGGGTACCCAGTGGAACCGGCAGCTGCGTCAGCGTGGGTGTCAGGATCACGTCGCAATCCTGCATGTACTGCGCCATCTGCCGCGCGATGCCGTGGAACCGGGCGATCGCCAGCGCGTAGGCCTCTGCACCCAGGCGGGTGCCGCGATAATAGGCGTCCAAGATCGCCGGCTCCAGCAGTTCGCGCAGGTCGGGGGCGGACTTGTTCAGCAGAAAGCCGTTCACAGTCATGGCCACGCTGGCACACATCACGTCAATGATGGCGCCAACGAAGGCCGGGTACTTGATCGGCGGCGGTGCCTGCCACGTCAACTCATGGCCTAGGCTAACCAGAACCTTTTCTGCGCGATCCACGGCAGCCAGGCATTCGGAATCGATCGCGATGCCGTCCCAAGCCTCTGTCCATGCGGCGATGCGTAGCGGGCGGTCGAACGGTAGGTCGAGCCGCGCCAGGTAGGAGTCGGGCCGTGCAGGGGCGGCGTAGGGCTGGCCGAGCTCCATCCCAGCTATTCCGTCCAGGGCGGCTGCGGTGTCGCGCACGGTGCGGGTCAGCACCCCGTCCACCGCCAGCCCGCCCCAGCCCTCGCCGCGCTGCGGGCCATAGGGCACTAGACCACGCGATGGTTTCAACCCGTAGACCCCACAGCACGCCGCCGGAATGCGGATCGAACCGCCGCCGTCGCTGCCATGCGCGATTGGCACTATGCCAGTGGCCACGGCCACCGCGGCGCCGCCGCTGGACCCGCCGCTGGACCGCGCTCGGTCCCAGGGGTTTCGCGTGGGGCCGCCATTCTGCACAGCTTCGGTGGTGGGCGCCATGCAGAATTCCGGCACCGTCGTGCGCCCAAAGGGCAGAAGGCCGTCGGCCATGAACCGGGTCTGCAAGGTTGCGTCGATCGTCGAGGTCATGCCTGCGAACAGCCGTGAGCCGATCGAGGAGGGTAGGAAGGTCGAGGCTAGGCCGGAATCCTTGAGCAGGAAGGGCAGCGCGCCGAACCGGCCCCTTGGTACCGCGACCCGCGCCCTGTCAATCGCCTCGTCACCACGCAGATAGCACAGTGCGTTCAGTGGTGGATTACGAGCTTCGGCCAGTTGCAGCGCGCATTCCATCAGCTCGACTGCGGCCACCTCGCCTCGCCGCTGCATTTCTGCCAGCGTCAGGCCGTCCAGGCGTTCGTATTCGTCGCTGCGCATGGCCGGTCACTTCTGCCGTTCTGCGGCCAGCCGCCGCGCCAGATCGGCCTTGTCGATCTTGCCCGTCTTCCCGATCGGCAGACTGGATTCGAAGATATACCGTCGCGGCACCTTGAAGTCCGACAGCGTGCGCGCGGCATGGCTCTCAAGTGCCTCGGCCGTCACGGAAGACTCCGCCCGAGTTACGATGAAGGCAACCGGCACCTCGCCGAAGATCCGGTCCGGCGCGCCCACCACGGCCACATCCTGAACGGCGGGGTGGCTACTCAAAGCCTCTTCTACCTCGGAGGGCGAGATATTGGCGCCGCCGCGGATGATGATATCCTTGATGCGGCCTGTGACGAAGTAGTTGCCGTCGCTGTCGCGGCGGCCCAGGTCGCCGGTGCGGTACAGATCGCCCATGAAGGCGCTGGCGGTCAGTTCCGGCGCGTTGAGGTAGCGACGCATCGTAGCGGCGGCGCGGACCAGGATTTCGCCCTCTTCCCCCGTTTCGCAGTCGGAGCCATCGGACCGCACGATCCGCACCTTCAGACCCGGGGCCGCCTTGCCAACCGCGCCTTCGGGCAGCGGGTGCGGGTCCGTCGCCAACCGTCCGAATACCGGGGTGGATTCCGTCATGGCATAGTAGTTCTGCAGGTCAGCGCCGAAGCGGGCACTGAACCGCTGGCGGATCTCTGCTGCCAGAGGCGCGCCCGCCGACACCATGACGCGCACATGAGACAGGTCGAAAGTCAGGTCGCGTTGCTCGCAATACTCCAGCATCATCGAGAACATCGTCGGTACGCCGTGATAAACGGTGACACGATGGGCGACGAACGCCTCAAGCACGTCGCGAGGATGAAAGCGGGGCAGGATGAAGACCCTGCCACCCGTCTGCAACCCAACGGCGGCTGCGGTGGACAGGCCATAGAGATAACCCAGTGGCAGTGCGACCAGCGTGGTGTCCCTGTCCGTCACGTCCCACATCCCGGCCAACGCACGGGGACCGGCGGTCTGGGCCGCGTGGTCCAGGACAATGGCCTTGGGCGTGCCCGTGGTGCCCGAGGTATAGATGACCAGGAAATCATCCTCCGGGCGGACGCCGGCAGGGGGCATCGGCGCGATGGCGGGGGGCGGGCTGCGCAGCACGTCGAGAGGGATCGCCCGGCCATCCGGCACGGCCGCGGCCGCGACCTCGGCGATTGACGCGTCGCAAAAGAGCAGCGCTGCACCGCTGTGGCGGTAGGTATAGGCAACCTCGGACGGCGTGAGGTTCGGGTTCACCGGCACGAATACAGCACCGATCCGCGCCGCCGCGTAATAACACAGGATCAGTTCGGGCCGGTTCGGGCTGTAAGCGGCAAAGACCGATCCTTGACCCAAGCCGTAGCTACGCAGATGCAGTGCTGTCCCCTCGACCAGAGAAAGAAGCTGGGCATAACTTAGGGTTTCGCCGCCGAACACGATGGCGGGGCGATCCGGTCCGCGTTCGACCGACTGCGCCAGCGCGGCAAAGACGTTTCGGGTGGATTGGGTGGCTAGAGTCATGCGTTCGATTCTTGGTTGGGATCAGAGGGGCACGGGCAGCCGGTCGTTTCGGCGCCGCGCCTCGGCTTCAAGCGTGCTGAAATGGACGTCGGGTTGCGCCTGCATGTGGTCGATCAGGCGCGACAAAATCTCGATGCGTGGCCCGCGGCCGATGATCTGTGGGTGCATTGTCAGCGTGAAGACACCGTCCGTAATGTGATGGTGGCAATAGTCAAACTCCTCGCGCCAGCAGTTCAGGACATGCTCGGTCGACTGCATCACGCCAAAGAGTGGTCGGTTGGTGAAGGTGAAATAGGGAAAGTCATCCAGCTCCCATGCGACAGGCATCTCGATCAGGGGCGTGGTGCGGCCGGGAACAAAAAGGTCTTCGTCCACCCGGTCGCCCTGTCGGGCGCGATAGGGGGTGAAGTCGTCGGCCATCATGCTGCTGTCATATAGAAAGCCACGCTCGATTAGGATTGCGACAGAATCCGATGACAGGTCCCAGGCAGGTGAGCGGTATCCCACGGGGCGGAAACTGGCGCCAAGCACGCCCTGCAGTTTGGCAATGGCGGCATCCAGCAGTCGGGCCTCTTCGGCCGCATCAACGCCGATCGGGCTTTCATGGCAATAGCCATGTGCGCCGATCTCGTGCCCCTCAACCAGAATGCGGCGTGTCTGCTCGGGATAGGACGCTGCCGTATGGGCCGGCACGAAGAACGTGGCTTGGGCCCCCTTTTCGCGCAGAAGGTCAAGCACACGGCTCAGGCCCACGTTTGCACCATATTCCCCGCGCGACACTGGCGTCGCCGAGGTTTGGCGGAAAGTGCTGACCCAAAGCGAGACCGCATCGAAATCGAAGGTCAGGCAAACCGTGGTCATGGCAGCAGCCCCAGATAAGCCATTTCTTCGTCACCCTGCATCCGGCGCGCAATCACCAGGCGGTTGATGTCGTTGGTGCCCTCGCCAATCGTGTAGAGCAGTGCCTCGCGGTTGAGCCGCTCGACAGCATAATCTTGGATATAACCGGCGCCGCCATGAACCACTACTGCCTCATGCGCGATTGCCAAGGCCTCGTCCGACGCGTGCATCTTTGCCATCGCAGAGATCATGTCGCAGCGTCCACCACTTTCCTTGATCCTTGCCGCCTCGCGTGTGACCAGCCGTGCGGTAACCAGCCGCGTAGCCATGTTGGCTAGCTTCAACTGGATCGCCTGGTGTTGGTCGATCGGCACACCAAAAGCCAAGCGCTCGGCCGCGTAGCGTTTCGCCTCGGAAAGGGCATTGGCCGCGAGGCCCACCGCACTTGCCGCAATAGCGATGCGTCCAATTTCCAGCGTTTCCATCAACTGGGCAAAGCCCCTGCCTTCTCCCCCGCCCAGCAGGTCAGTGGCTGCAAGTGGCACCGCATCCATCTCGATCTGCACTGTATCGACGAGCCCGAAAGCGGTCTTGTGGAAAATCGTTGTCTGGCTGACACCGGGCCGCGACCGCTCTACCAGGAACAGTCCGAAGCGCGGTCGTGCGCCCCCGCCAGCCTGCGGCAGGCGTGCGAGCGTGAGGAACAGTGTCGCCCTACCCCCGTTCGTTACATACGTCTTGGAGGCCGTCAGAGCATAGCCATTCGCTTGAGGCACCGCAGCCCCCTGGATCGCCTGCAGATCCGATCCCGCGCTAGGTTCGCTAAGGCAGAGCGAGCCGCGATGCTGGCCACTGGCAAGGCCCGGCAAATACCGCGCCTTCTGCTCTTCCGTGCCGTAGGTGGCAATAGCATATGCAACCGTGCTGTGGCTGTTGACATAAGCAGCCAGAGTCGTCCAACCACGGGCCAGCACCTCCATCATCCCAGCCACCGCTGAGACCCGAAGACCCAAGCCGCCGTAAGCCTCGGGCACGGCCATTCCAAACAGGCCTAGTGCCTTCATATCTGCCACCAGCGCATCCGGGTATGCCCCTTGGCGTTCCAATTCGGTGACATTCGGGCGCACGCGATCTTCGATGAAGCGCGAGACAGCCTCGATCAGAAGTTGCTCGTCTTCGGACAGGTCGTAGCTGGTCATTTCGACGTCCAGCCACCATCAGCGGTAAAGCACTGGCCGGTCACATAGCTGGCACCATCGCCGAGAAGGAAGGACACGATCCCGGTCATCTC
>NZ_JBARVQ010000013.1:0-4389 GCF_049646345.1 Albidovulum sp.
AATCGGTTTGACAACGCCGGGAAAAAGCGTTGAAAAACAATGGAAGAAAACGGGCGGGTTTGACAGTCTAAGGGCTTGAAAAGCCTAAAAGCCCGGAATCCCTCCGGGCCTACCATCCCCGCCCCGCGCCAGATGGAACCGGACGGGTCGCGTGTGGCTCTGATCCCGTGGACATTCCGCCGCTCCGGTGCTTGCGTTAGCAAAGTCGTAAGACCTCTGCCGCTATCCCTGTCGATGGCAAGGGGATGGCGATGGCACACAGAAAGAAGGCCGCATCGGGGCCTGCTGCCCGGGACAATGATCGGCCCGACCCGCTTGAGCATTGGCTCATGCAGGAAAGCGAAGCATTTGACGATATCGCGGAAGACGCCGCCACAGGCGCGGGCCAACGTGCCGTCAGCGGCTGGTGGATCCTGCCGGTTCTGGCCCTGTCGCTGCTGGCCTGGGCGTTTTTGCTGCGCCTGATCTGGTAGCGGCCTTACCGCGCCAGAACCAGTTCGGCCTTCAAGCCGCCCAGCCGGTCGCTCTGCCCCAGGCGCAACGTTCCGCCGTGGCTGCGCGCGATATCGGCGGTGATGGCAAGGCCAAGGCCGACCCCCGTCCCGCGATCCTGATTGCGCGCCTGATCGAGCCGCGTGAAGGGTTTCAGCGCCTCTTCCCGCTGGTCGCGCGGAATGCCCGGCCCGTCATCCTCCACCGTGATCCGGATGGAGCGGTCGAAAACCGACAGCGATACCTCGGCGCGGGTGCCGTAACGCACCGCATTGCCGATCAGGTTTTCCATCGCACGACGAATCGCCACCGTCCTGAGCGGCGCCTCCCCTGCCCCTTCGACCGCATGGAGTGTCACGGCCTGCCCCACCCGCCGGCCATCCTCGATCACCGCGCGCACAAATGGCACCGGATCGACAAGCTCGGCCTCTTCCTCCAGCGCGTCCCCGCGCACGAAGGTCAGAAAGGCGTCGAGCAGTCGCTCCATGTCATCGACATCATGGACCATCGCCCGGGCGTCGTCATCCTCGCCCATCATAGAGAGGCCCAGCTTTAACCGGGTGAGCGGGGTTCTCAGGTCATGGCTGACCCCGGACAACAACAATGTGCGCTGTTCGATCTGGCGTTCGATCCGGCCCCGCATATCCAGAAACGCATTCCCGGCCGCCCGGACCTCGATCGCACCGGCCGGGCGATAGGGCAGAACCCGCCCCTTGCCAAATGCCTCTGCCGCGCGGGCAAGGCGCCGGATCGGACGCAGTTGGTTGCGCAGGAACAGAAAGGCAATCGCCGTCATCAGAAGACCTGTCACCAGCATCAGCACCAGCAATTGATGCGGATTGCTGGCCGAAACACGCCCCCGCGCGAATGCGATCTCCATTGGTCCATAAGGCGTGTCCATGAAAAGACGAACCGATTTCAGATTGGTCAGTTCGATCACCCGGACCGTGTCAAATGCGTCGCGAAGGGTGGCGATCACAACTCGTCCGGACAGATCGTAGAACAATCGCGTGTCAGCCTCGGGCGCATCGGTCGGTGCCGGCAGCGCTACGGCCATCGACAGGGCGTCACCCAGTACGGTCGCCGCCACCTGCGCCGTTGCCCGGTTCGGTGCCCGCGCAACACGATCGGTCAGCAGCGCAATCTCATTGACGAGATTGCTGGTCATCTGTTCGGTCACCCTCTCGAAATGCCGCTGGATGAAGGCTATGGACACGACAAGCTGGATGATCACGATGGGCAGGATCAGGATCAGCGCTGCCCGGCCGTAAAGACCGCGCGGCAGGATCGACTTGAACCATCCGGAAATCATGCGGCGAGCCTAGCGGCAGCAATGGGGGAGAGAAAGCGCAAGATGACGAACAGATATGGAAATCCTCCGCGCTATGGCATTGCTGAGGTGCTTGCGCCGGGCGTCAGACGCGTCCTTGCCCCGAACCCCTCGCCGATGACATTGCATGGCACGAACAGCTATATCATCGGCGCGGGACAGGTCGCGGTGATCGATCCCGGCCCGGACAATGCCGATCACCTGAACGCCCTTCTCGCGGCCCTCGCACCGGGCGAGAGGATCAGCCATATCCTCGTGACCCATGCCCATCTCGACCATTCGCCGCTCGCGCGCCCTTTGGCCGATGCGACCGGCGCCCCCGTTCTTGCCTTCGGCGATGCCCGCGCGGGCCGGTCAGCGCTGATGGAGAAGCTGTCAGCTCAAGGTGGTTTGGAGGGGGGCGAAGGGGTCGATACCGGCTTTTCTCCCGACATCCATCTGTGTGACGGAGAAGAGATCAATGGCTCCGGCTGGTGCCTGCACGCGCTGCACACACCGGGGCATTTCGGCAACCACCTCAGCTTTCAGCTGGATGACATGATCTTTTGCGGCGATCACGTGATGGGCTGGGCTTCATCGCTCGTCTCGCCGCCGGACGGCGATATGGGGGCCTATATGGCGTCGTTGCGGCGGTTGGCCGATACCGGGGTGAAACACCTGCATTCAGGTCATGGCGACCCTATCGCCGATGCCCAAAGCCGCATCTCGGACCTGATCGCCCACCGGCAGGCACGGGAGGAGGCGATCCTAAGGGCGCTGAGGGATGGCCCGACGGACGCCACGACATTGGCCAGACGCATCTACACCGACACCCCGCCAACCATGATGCGTGCTGCCGCCCGCAATGTCCTGGCTCATCTCATTGATCTGACGGAAAGAAAGCAGGTCAAAGCCCAAACCCCGCTTGCCCCGAGCACTCAATTTTCGTTGCTTTGAGCCTTATGGCGTTTCGGGTTTACATTGTATCAGAGTTCGAACCTTTTTCGTTCGAATTCTGATACTATTTGTATCAACGAAACCCGAAACGCTTTAGTGATTTTTCTGCGCGAACCCACTGGACGCCCCCGACAACCCTTGCTATATCGCGCCGGGTGTTCCGGCGTAGCTCAGCGGTAGAGCAGTTGACTGTTAATCAATTGGTCGTAGGTTCGATCCCTACCGCCGGAGCCAAATCCCACCGCAAGCCATTGATTTAAAAGGGAACTCCTCTGCAGGAGTTGCGACAGCTCCGTGCACGTGTACGAACCGGTGCACAGACGTGTGCACATAGGCGGGTGCCGCGCTACCTCGGAGCGGCAGCGCCGTGCCGGACCTGACCCATCCCGGGATGCCCTGAAACCCGTGTTCGGAGGCCTCGCCATGGAAGCTTGCACCCATATTCCGTATCTCGAAAGACGCCCCTCGGGCCTCTTCTTCCGGCGCCGAATTCCCGCCCGGTTCCACCTTCCCGAAAAAAAATCTGCGAAGCAGTTTCTGTCCTTCTCGCTTCGAACACACGTCCTTGCCGACGGGAAGGCCGTTGCGCGGAGCCTCGCGTCACAGACCATTCCCGCGTCAAACCAGATAGCCAACGACCCGCGCTGCTTCAGGGCGTGAACCACGGGTTCCACAACGATTCCACCCCGCGCTATGACTGGGATGCGGCGGAACTGGCCTGGGGCCGGACGTTGGACTTCTTCCGCGGGATACTCGTGTGAGACTCAGCGCCGTTTCTGGCGGAACTCGCAAAGCGATTGGGCGTGGCCGACGGACAGACCGCCGCCCCTTTGAAAGAGCGAGAACAGCCCGGTTGTGCTTGCAGACGCTTCGGGGTTGAGTGTGAAATCCATCGGTTCTCCCGCCCGGCGCGGCGGTTCAGAGGCGCGGTAGATCACATCGGTGGGCGCAAGGTGCAGAACCCGGATCGCATAGTCACCGGCGGCACACCAGAACGCGGCCGGTCCTGATTTGCCCCGCCAGGGCACGCTGAACCCATCAGCGCCCTGAGGTTCAACGATCAGCCCGTTCTGCGCCGTGAAGGCGGCGGCGGGTGTTGCAAGGGACAAGGCGAATATCAGAGGGAGGAGACGCATGGGCTTATCCTGAATGATCTGTCTGAAAGATAGGATCTTCGGACGAAGTTCCAATGGGGGCCATCATCTACCAGTCAAAAGGCCGCCGGTCGCGAAAGAACCCGCCTGTTGGCCCATCCTCGGGCAGTAATGCCAGCCAGATCGCGGTATCCGCACCTTCCTCGGGCGTGCGTGTCGCATCATCGCCACCCATCCGTGTCTGAACCCAGCCGGGACACATCGCATTGATCTTGACGCCCTGCGGCAGGTCACGCGGCAGCGCCCGTGTCAACGCGTTCAGCGCCGCCTTGGCGACACCGTAGGCGCCGGGTCCGTTGAGCCCGTGGGCGAAACTGCCCCAGTCGGAGGACAGATTGACGATCCGCCCCCAACCGGTGTCCCGCCAATGCGGCAGGTTCAGTCGGATCAGATCAAGCGGGGCTGCCACCATCACCTGCATCGCGTCGTCAAAATCGCTGTCAGCCGCCAGAAGCGAGGCATGAGAGAGGATGCTGT
>NZ_JBARVQ010000014.1:0-3915 GCF_049646345.1 Albidovulum sp.
TTGTTGATATGGACAAAGACCTTGCGACAGATCAGCGGGGCAAGCCGGGCGAGCGACCCGTCAGGCCCCGCCATCGCGATATGCCCCATCCGCGTGCCGGTCTTCGTTCCCGTGCCCGTCGCCGCCATTTCATCGTTTTCCCAGACCGTGCCGTCGAACATCAGAAGATCGGCATCTGACAGCCGGTTCACCAGCCAGTCGGGTGCTGTGGCGCAGCCCGGAATGTAGTAGGCCCGTTTGCCGCCCGTCGTCAGGCAAAGGCCAATCGTCTGTTCGCCCATCGCCCCGGTTTCAACCTCGTCACCCTCCAGATAGAGCGCGACCTTTCCGGGCACCGCGAAAGGCGTGACCTCCAGCCCCTCGATGGGGCTGAACGTTGTATCGAGCCCGATGGGGCGACGCGCGACCAGTGACGGATCGAGAACACCAAAGATCGGATTGGCCGCCAGCACCGACAGGATCTCGGTTGAGGCAAAGACATCGAACCCGGTCTTTTCCCTGAGCGTCAGCAGCCCCGCGACATGATCGACATCGGCATTGGTCAGCACCACCGCGCGCACCGGACTGCCGCGCAGGCCGGGCGGATGCAACGATGCCGTCCGATCCAACTGATCGCGGATATCGGGCGAGGCATTCAGCACCACCCAGTCACGTCCGTTGACGGAAACCGCCACGGAGGACTGGGTCATCCGTGGCAGCCGTCCGTTCCGCGCGTCAACGCAGTTCCGGCAGGCGCAGTTCCATTGCGGAAGACCGCCGCCCGCCCCGGCGCCGAGCACGGTCACCAGCATTGTTCACTCAGAACAGCGGGCGATCGTCGTCTTCGGCCGGTCCGTACATGTTGATCTCCATGCCGCAGCGGATCTCTGTGGCCTTAGGCTTAGTCCAGCTCATGTCAGGTCCTCCCTTGTTAAACGTAGGACCGAGAGTAGGGCCAACCCGGCAATCGGCAAATAAGACCAAAGCATGGGGGGACGGCACCGGGCCCACGACAAAATCCGGGCGACGGGTTTCATTCTGCGCGGTTTGCGCCTAAAGAGCGCCAACCCAACAATCCCCGAGGTTTCAGGATGCCACGCTCCGCGCTTGCGGCCTTTGCAGCTGCCGTATCACCGCCCCATGCGCCGGCCTTCCCGCTGTCGGTGGGGGCGCTCAGAACCGAGATCCTGTCCGGTCTGACGGTTGCCCTTGCCCTTGTGCCCGAAGCGGTGGCCTTTGCCTTCGTGGCCGGGGTTCATCCGCTGGTCGGTCTTTACGCCGCCTTTCTGGTCGGGCTGATCACGGCGCTGATCGGCGGGCGACCGGGCATGATCTCGGGCGCGACAGGGGCGCTGGCGGTTGTGATGGTGGCGCTCGTGGCCAGCCACGGGGTCGAATACCTCTTTGCGGCGGTCGTGCTGATGGGGGTCCTTCAGATCGCCGCGGGGCTGCTGAAACTCGGCAAGTTCATCCGGCTTGTGCCGCATCCGGTGATGCTGGGCTTCGTCAATGGCCTTGCCATCGTCATCGGTCTTGCCCAGCTGGAACAGTTCCGCCTGCCCGATGGCAATGGCGGACATGTCTGGATGACCGGCTGGCCGCTGGTCACCATGCTGGCGCTTGTCGCCGCGACGATGGCGATCATCTGGATCATGCCGCGCCTGACGCGGACGTTCCCCGCGCCTTTGGCCGGGATCGGCATCGTCGCCGCTTTGGTCATCGGCTTTGGCATCGACGTGCCGCGCGTGGGTGACCTTGCTTCGATCAAGGGCGGATTGCCCGCCTTCCACATTCCCGCCGTGCCCTTCACCATGGAAACGCTGCAGATCGTCCTGCCCTATTCGGTGATCCTGGCCGCCATCGGTCTGATCGAAAGCCTGCTGACGCTGAACCTTGTGGGCGAGATCACCGGCAAACGCGGCGGCGCCAGTCAGGAATGCGTGGCGCAGGGGATCGCGAACACCGTGACCGGTGTTTTCGGCGGCATGGGCGGATGCGCGATGATCGGCCAGTCGATGATCAACGTGACCTCGGGCGGCCGCACGCGGCTGGCCGCGATTGCCGCGGCCTTGTTCCTTCTCTCGTTCATCCTCTTCGGCTCGCCCCTGATCGAGCAGATCCCGCTCGCCGCGCTGGTGGGCGTCATGTTCATGGTGGTGATCGGCACCTTCGCCTGGCAGAGCTTCCGCGTGCTGCGCAAAGTTCCTGCGACCGATGCCGTGGTCATCGTGCTGGTGACTGCGATCACGGTGGCGACCGATCTTGCCATGGCGGTTGTCGCCGGGGTCATTGTTTCGGCGCTGGCCTATGCCTGGCAGAACGCCAAGCGCATCCATGCGACGACCACCGAAGAAGACGGCGCCAAGGTCTACCGGATCGAGGGGCCCTTGTTCTTTGGCTCGACCGACGGGTTTTCCGAACTCTTCGCGCCCGAGACCGACCCCGACCGGGTCATCGTCGATTTTGACGGCAGCCGGGTTGCCGATCAGTCCGCACTTGCGGCAATCGAGGCTCTCGCCGCGCGCTATGAGGCGCAAGGCAAGGTGCTGGCTCTGCGCCATCTCAGCCGCGACTGCCACGCGCTCTTGCATCGTGCGGGCCAGCTGATGATCGACAGCGACGATGACCCCGAATATGGGATCGCCGTCGATTACGGTGTGCGCGCAGGCGCTTTGAGCGGCGCGCACTGACCTGAAAGTAAGGTGGGTTTAAACCCACCTTACCATTGGGGTTGGGTAGAGTAAGGTGGGTTTAAACCCACCTTACCGAAGGTTCAGACCCCGTCACCACCTTCTGCCTCATCCGCTTCGCCCACCGGGCAGCAGCGGTATTCCTGGCTTTTCTCCAGAAGCTGGATGCGCTTGGCCAGCAACTGGTTTTCCAGGTCCTTGCGGGCAAGATCGAGTTGGATCGACTTCTGCCGACTTTCCTCGCAGGTATTGCACGCATCAAGGCAGCCCTTGACGATGATCGCCTGCGTCGGAAGGCAGGTTTCGCGGGTGAAGCTGAGTTCGGCCGAGAATTTGGCCGAGACATTGCCGCCAACGCGGTCAAGAACACCGGCCTTCACCAGTTCCGCATCGACCGCGCGCAGCGCCTTGTCGCGTTCGGCCTGCGACATCGGCGGCACGCGCGCGGACAGGGCCGCGCTGCGGTTCGCCAGAGCCAGGTTGAGGTTCCCGGTACTGGAAAGCCCGCCGCCGCCGAGAAGATTGGCCTTGTGGGCCGCCGCACTGGTCCGGCCAGCCGTCTCGACCTCAAGCCGGTTGGCCTGCGTCGCGCGGATGCCGTCGGGGATGACCGCTACGCTCGATGCAGGCCGGATCGGGCGCGCATCCACGCGGGCATCGCCCGCGCGGTCGATGACACGGCGCAGCACCGCCTTGATGGTGAATTTCAGCACCTGCTTCTTGACCAGCTGATAGGCAAGATAGGTCACCGCATGGCAGTCGTTCCGGTTCTCGAAGACCCGGGTCGACGCCTCATAGGCGCTTTCGCTTTCGCCCTCGGCATGGTTGCGGCTTTGCACCTCGCCCACGGCGATGGAGTTCGCCGCCCGCGTGGCCTGAACTGACCGATCATGCGAGGAGGAGGCATGTTGCGTCAGTTCCCGCGCGAAATCGGCGCTGGAATTGGCGTTGAAATCGCCGTCCACACTGGTGCTGGCCCCGCCCGCGAAACCGGCGGTCCAGTAGTCCGCGCTGCCATTCACCTCAAAATCCGAATGCGACTGGCTGTTCGCCTCGGCCTGATCGCGGATCGTAAGGTCGGACATGTAGCGGTCCATCGAGGACATGTAGAAGGTCTCTTCCGAGGCCTGTTCATGCCGGTAGTTCACCTCGGATTCGCTGTCATAGCTGAAGCGCGAATTGCGCGACGCCGTGTAGAGCCGGACCTTCTCGCCAGGTAGCAGCGTCGTGGAATAAACCACGTCAC
>NZ_JBARVQ010000015.1:0-6903 GCF_049646345.1 Albidovulum sp.
TGTGGCGCGCTCGCAGGTTGTGCGGCGGCTATTATTGATGCGTTCGATCACCACGACATCCATCGCGCCCGGCCCTTCCGAGTTCAGGAAAGACGCAGTCCATGGAAGGCCGCGTGTCAGGGCCGGAGACAGAAAGACGACGGAAACGGCACTTGCGGCAAGTCCGAGCGTGATCCGGCCCCTGTTGGTACGTCGCCAGGCGGCGGTCCGCCCCAGCCCGGAGCCGATGAAAAGCGCAAAGGCCAGCGCGGCCACGCCACCGGCCAGCACCAGCCAATGCGCCGTGACCCAATCGGCGATGGCGGGATCGGGCAGCCAGGCGGCCCGGGATTGGCCAAACCAGCCCAGAGCCCAATAGGTCAGCAGGAGGAAGAGTGATAACAGCCGGAGCACGCTGCCATGAGACCGGTTGCGGTCGGATCTGACCGGTATCTCATTCGGTATGGTTGGCGGCACCGGGGCCGAGCGCCTGGCATGAGAAAAGGCCCTGCCCGGTAAAATGAAGGCATAAAGGTAGATGACGGCAAAACCTGAAAACCCGTAGATCAGGCTTGGGGCAGGCACCCGGTCCCGCAATGGCGAAGACGATGCGCCCAGCAGCCAGAGACCGAAGCTCATCAGATAGATAAGGAGCCCGCTGAAGATCAGAACAATCATCAGCCGTGGCCGACCTTTGCGGCAACTGACAAGGCGGTTTTGAAAGAGTGAGGGCAACAGGAACCACAGGGCGCCACCGGCAGCAAGGATGCCGATCTGCGCTTGCGTCCAGTTCTGGGATGTCCAGGCTTCAAGCCCAAGCGGGATATCGGCCTCAGCGAAATGTCGTGCGGCGGATGCAAGCATGAGACTGCCCGCCGTTACCTGAGCGGCACGACTGATCAGCAGGCCGAGGCTCCAGGACGATTGGACATTGGACAGGGTCATCACAGGCTCCGGGCACCCCTCACACCAAGACTGCCCATAGAATCCGGAGAAACTATGGTGATCGTGAGGAATTATCTGTCTGATGCGCGCGCTGGAGAAGGTATTCTTCCGTCGGGTTTGCCGGCTTGTCTTTGCCATTGGGATAGACGAGCCCGGCCGAGATCACGAGCTTTGCTGCGTCCTCGACCGACATGTCGAGGAATTTCACATCGTCTTTTGGCAGGTAGAGCAGGAACCCTGATGTCGGGTTCGGAGTCGTCGGCAGGAAGACGGTCATCACCTCGTCATCAGGCAGCTTCGCCAGCACCTCGCCCTTTGCGGCGGTGGAGACGAAGCCGATGGCCCAGATGCCCTTGCGCGGATATTCGATCAGGCAGGCCTTGTCGAATTTGGATTCAGTCTGGCTGAGGACGGTTTCGGCAACCTGCTTCAGCCCGGAATAGATCGAGCGCACGACCGGCATCCGGTCGACGAGGCTTTCGCCCCAGGAAATGAGCGACCGGCCCATCAGCCCCTTGGCGATCCAGCCGATGAAGACGGTGAAGATCAGCGCCAGGATCACCCCGATGCCGCGCAGGTTGATCGCGTAGTCGAGACCAAAGAGCGTCTTCAGGATCTGGCCGGGTTGATATTTGTCCGGAACGAAGGGCAGGACCCAGCCGTCAATCCAGCCGGTGATCGACCAGATCAGCCAGAGTGTGAGCCCGACAGGCGCGATCACGACAAGACCGGTCAGAAAGTTCGCCCGGAACCGCGCGAGCAGAGTACGTCTGCGCGGCGGCTGGATCATGCCGTGGTCCTGTCCGTTTTTGTCCGAGCTCATATCTCGTTTCCCCGTCCCATCGCGAATGTAGGGTCTCTGTATCCTGCCTACAATGGGGGCTCAGGCAGAGCCGGCGATTTCGGAGGCAATGGCAGCGCCGAGGCGGGCATTGTTGAGGACCAGTGCGATATTGGCCTCTAGCGAGCGGCCTTCGGTCAGCTCATAAATCCGCGCGAGCAGGAAGGGCGTCACGGCCTTTGCGGAGATGCCCTGAGCTGCGGCCTCGGCCAGTGCGGTTTCGATCACAGGTGTGATGGTTGCCTGGGGGATTTCGGCGGTCTCGGGGATCGGATTGGCGATCAGCTGTCCGCCGTGCAGGCCAAGGCGCGCGCGCATCAGATGGGCAGTCGCGATGTCAGCGGCCCGGTCCATGCGCAAAGGTGCGGCAAGGCCTGAGGACCGCGACCAGAAGGCGGGGAAGTGATCCTGCCCATAGGCGATGACCGGAACCCCGAGGGTTTCCAGGACTTCCAGCGTCTTGGGCAGATCAAGGATCGCCTTGGCCCCCGCCGCAACGACGCTGACAGGGGTGCGGGCCAGTTCGTGCAGATCGGCCGAGACGTCAAAACTGGCCTCCGCCCCGCGATGAACCCCGCCGATGCCGCCCGTGGCAAAGACATGGATGCCCGCGAGATGTGCGGCGATCATCGTCCCGGCAACGGTGGTCGCCCCGGTTCGGCCTTGCGCAATACAGGCCGCCAGATCGGCGCGGGACAGCTTCATCACATCCGTGGCACGGGCCAGTGCCTCAAGCTCGGCTGGGGTCAGGCCGATATGCAGCTTGCCCGCCATCACCGCGATGGTCGCGGGCACGGCGCCGTGGGCGCGGATCTCGGCCTCGACGCGTTGCGCGGTTTCCAGATTCTGCGGAAAGGGCATACCATGGGTGATGATGGTGGATTCAAGTGCGACAACCGGCGCGCCATTGGCACGGGCTTCGATCACTTCGGGTGAGAAGGTTAGGGGCAGGTCGGTCACGATCCGATATCTCCGGACACAAAATGGGCGGCCGCATCAAGCGCATCACGCAGCGCATCCTCGCGGCCCGCGCCATGGGTTTCGGCGACGATATGGGCCGCCATGAACGTATCGCCTGCACCGGTCACACGGGTGACAAGGACCGGGCGCGGATCGGCGGCCACGATGCCCTCGGCATTGCCATCGGCGGTGGTCTGGCCACCATTGGTCACTAGAACCCGCGCCGCACCCCGTTCGATCAGCGCCTTTGCCGCATCTGGCGCGGCGTCAAAACGGCGGTGGCAAAGCAGCCCCGCCTCTTCGAGATTGACGTAGAGCGTGGCATTCCGCACCGGCAGCAGCGGCAGCAAGCGTTCCGCCTTGCCGGGGGAGGCCGGGGCGATGCGCAGGTCGGCGGCGGCGAAACTATCAGAGCGGGCGATATCGGCCAGAAGCCCCGCTGTGAGATTGCCATCGAGCGCGATGGGGCCTGCCCAGGGCGCACCGGGTCCGCCAAGCGTGCCGTCGATCAAAGGCCGCAGGATCTTGTCGCCCGCAGCCTCCAGCGAATGCGCATCAGCGATGGCGGCGATCAGACCGTTGCCGCCCTCGACCGCCATGTAGCGGTCGGTCGGCAGATCGTCTGAGCGATAGATGTGATCGGTCACCAGCCCCATCCGGGCACAGTCGGCGACCAGTTCATCCCCCTCGGGATCGCGGCCTATGGCGGTCAGCAGGGCAGGGCGCATGCCGAACCGGCCAAGCGTCATCGCGATGTTCATCGCGACGCCCCCCGGCAGCCGGGTGATGCGCCCGGGTACATCGGCGCCCGCACCCATATGCGCAGGCGTGCGACCGATGACGTCCCACAGGACCGAACCGATGCAGAGGATATCAGGGCGCTTTGTCATTCCCGACCTTTGCCGCGAAAGCAGGGCTGCCGCAAGCTGTGCGTGACGTCAGCCGCGCAGCGGATAGCGGTCAGGCTCCTCAAACACGTCAAGTACGACGGTGCCCGCCGCGATCCGCGCCGAATGTACCGCGCCCGACGGGATGGAATAACTCTCGCCTGTCCGGAAGGTGCTGGTGGTTCCATCGATCGTCAGCGCAATCTCGCCCTTCAGCACCGTGCCCCATTGCCCCTTATGCGCATGGGCGGGCAGGTCGAAATCCTTATGAAACGTGAAGAAGACCGCGAGCCCGGCCTCTGACCGGATCACGTTGGTCGTGACGATGTCGTCGGGGACGGGAATGTCGATGGACGGAAAGGCGCGCATGAAGTCGGCGATCGGCATGGGGCGTGTCCTTACAGGGTCGGAAAAAGCGGCAAGGTGTGCATACTGTCGTCTGCAACACTTTCCCACAACCCAAGGAGGCCAGCTTGTCCCCCTTCAACGGATTTCCCCCTGAGACATTCACTTTTCTTGCCGACCTGAAAGCCAACAACGAACGCGACTGGTTCGAGGCCAATCGCGACCGCTATGAGGCATATTGGAAAGCGCCGGCACTTGCCTTCATCGAGGCGCTCCGGCCCGGCATGGCGGCGATGAACCCGGCCCTGAAAGCCGAGGCGCGGCTCAATGGCTCGCTCCGCCGGATCAACCGGGATGTGCGCTTTTCGGCGGACAAGTCGCCCTATGAACCGATGCTGCACCTGATCTTCTGGCCGGGGGAGCATCCGAACCGGGGCGCGGGGGTTCATTTCGTTTTGGATGCCGATGGCGTGGGCTATGGTGCCGGGCGCTGGGGGTTCGATGCGCCGGTCCTCGCGCGCTATCGCGACAGGTTGCAGGACGCCGCGGATCGCGCGGCACTGCTTTCGGCTCTGGAACAGGCGGCCGGCATCGGCTGCCACCTTGACGAGCCGTACCTGAAGAAACTGCCGAAGGGTTTCGATCCCGCGCCCGGCTGGGACTATCTTCTGCGCTACAAGGGGATCGTCGCCCGCACGACAGAGGGGCGGTTCATGCCGGGCTGGATCAGCACAGAGCAGGCGGTGGAGGAAGTGCTGAGCCGCACCCGTACGCTGATGCCGCTTGTGGCCTGGCTCCACGATATCTGACGACCTCAGACTTCTTCATTGCCAAAATACCCAAGCCGGAGGCATCCGCGGCACCTGCGCCGAAGGGCAGGGCTTGCGTATCCCTCGAAACCGGCTTATACGCGCGCCACTTCACAGGCGAGGCTTGGGCCCTCGGGGGAGACATCCCCGAATGGTCCGCCGGTTGTCACGGACTTGATCCGGGACCTCTTGCTTCGCCGAGGTCGAAACCGGAAAGGAAAACGGACATGGCACTGCCTGAATTCTCTATGCGTCAGCTCTTGGAAGCGGGCGTTCACTACGGTCACCAGACCCAGCGCTGGAACCCGCGGATGGGCGAATACATCTACGGCGACCGCAACGGCATTCACATTCTCGATCTGACGCAGACCGTCCCGATGCTGGACGCTGCCCTGAACGTGATCCGCGAAACCGTGGCCAAGAACGGCCGCATCCTTTTCGTCGGCACCAAGCGTCAGGCCGCCAAGCCGATCGCCGAAGCCGCTGAGAAATGCGCGCAATACTACATGAACCACCGCTGGCTCGGCGGCACGCTGACCAACTGGAAGACCGTTTCCCAGTCGATCAGCCGCCTGAAGAATATCGATGAGGCTCTGGCCTCGGGCGCCGAAGGCCTGACCAAGAAAGAACGTCTGGGCATGGAGCGCGAACAGGCGAAGCTTCAGGCTTCGCTCGGCGGGATCGCAGATATGGGCGGTGTACCGGATCTTTTGTTCGTCATCGACGTGAACAAGGAAGACCTTGCCATCGCCGAAGCCAGAAAGCTGGGTATTCCGGTCGTCGCGGTCGTCGACACCAACTGTTCGCCTGACGGTGTTGACTATGTGATCCCGGGCAACGACGACGCCGCCCGCGCCATCGCGCTTTACTGCGACCTCGTCAGCCGCGCCGCACTTGACGGCATGACCGCCCAGATGGGGGCTGCCGGCATCGATATCGGTGCGATGGATGAGGCCCCGGAAGAGGAAGCCGTGGCCGAAGAGGCCGCCGCCGAAGCCTGAGACCCGGGCAGGGGGGCTTTGCCCCCGCCGTCACAAGACTTTCATCGGGCGGGGATAGTCCCCGCCTGATCCGCTCATAAATCTTCGAAGGAGAGCCGACATGGCCATCACCGCACAAATGGTGAAAGAGCTGCGCGAAAGCACTGGCGCAGGCATGATGGACGCCAAGAAGGCGCTGACCGAAAACAATGGCGACATGGAAGCCGCCGTTGACTGGCTGCGCACCAAGGGCCTTGCCAAGGCCGCCAAGAAATCCGGCCGTGTGGCCGCTGAAGGCCTCGTCGGCGTCGCCGTCGCGGGCGGCAAGGGTGTTGCGGTCGAGGTGAACTCGGAAACCGACTTCGTTGCCAAGAACGAAGAGTTCCAGTCGATGGTCTCGACAATCGCCAATGCGGCGCTCGGCGCCTCCGATCTCGACGCGCTGAAAGTGACCGAAGTTGACGGCGCGACCGTTGATGAAAAGGTGACTGCCGCTATCGCCAAGATCGGCGAGAACATGACGCTGCGCCGCATGGTGTCGGTCACGGGCGACGTGGTCGTTTCCTACGTCCACAACGCCGCCGCCGACGGCATGGGCAAGATCGGTGTTCTCGTCGGCCTGAAAGGCGCTGACGCGGGTATCGGCAAGCAGATCGCGATGCATATCGCGGCGACCTCGCCCGCCTCGCTCTCCGAGGCGGATCTCGATCCGACGCTGGTTGAGCGCGAAAAGACGGTTCTGACCGAACAGGCCCGCGAAAGTGGCAAGCCGGACGCGGTCATCGAAAAGATGATCGTTGGCCGGATGGCGAAGTTCTTTGAGGAGGTCACCCTTCTTGGCCAGAAATTCGTGATCAACCCGGACGTGACCGTCGCCCAGGCCGCCAAGGATGCCGGCGTCGAGATCACCGGTTTCGCCCGCGTCGCCGTGGGCGAGGGGATCGAAAAGGAAAAGGAAGACTTCGCCGCCGAAGTCGCCAAGACCCGCGGCGCCTGAGCCGCAGGAATACAAAGATTGAAAAGGCCGGGGATGTCCCCGGCCTTTACTTTTTGGAACGAAGTATGGCGGATCGCTTTGCGCCCGTTTGCCAACCTTGGTGGCTGAACGCCTTTAGCCCGGGAACAAGCGCGACGCGCGCCGGGCGAGCGCCTGCCCG
>NZ_JBARVQ010000016.1:0-2077 GCF_049646345.1 Albidovulum sp.
GGCGTCGCAGTGCTGATCATCGCCTGCCCCTGCGCGATGGGTCTGGCGACGCCGACCTCGATCATGGTCGGAACCGGGCGAGGCGCGGAAATGGGTGTGCTCTTTCGAAAGGGTGAAGCGCTTCAGACGCTGTCGGGCACAAGCGTGATTGCTCTCGACAAGACTGGCACGCTGACCGAAGGCCGTCCGCAACTCACGGATCTGATCCTGGCGGATGGATTTGAGCGCCCCGAAGTGCTGCGGCTTCTGGCCGCCGCGGAACAGAGATCGGAACATCCGATCGCACGGGCAATTCAGCAGGCTGCGGAACAGGAGCATGTCGAGCCGGTCGAAGCCGAAAGCTTCGAATCGCTGACCGGCTTCGGGGTGGCGGCCCGGATCGACGGGCGGCAGGTGCTGGTCGGTGCGGATCGGCTGATGGTTGGTCGCAAGGTGGATCACAGCACGCTTGCCGGTGCAGGAGCATCGCTTGCCGAACGGGGCAAGACGCCTCTTTACGCCGCGATAGATGGCCGGATCGCCGCCGTTCTTGCCGTTGCCGACCCGGTCAAGCCAACAACGAAATCGGCCATCGACGCGCTGCATGGAATGGGGCTTACCGTCGCCATGATCACCGGCGACAACCGGGCCACCGCAAACGAAATCGCTCGTCAGCTCGGGATCGACAAGGTCGTCGCCGAAGTGTTGCCAGAGGGTAAGGTCGCGGCCTTGGGGCAACTGCGCACAGCGGGCGGCACGCTGGCCTATGTTGGTGACGGTATCAACGATGCCCCCGCGCTGGCCCATGCCGATGTCGGTCTTGCTGTCGGAACGGGCACGGACGTGGCCATAGAAGCGGCAGATGTCGTTCTGATGTCGGGCGACCTGCGGGCGGTCGTGAACGCCTATGAGGTGTCGCGCCACACGATGCGGAACATCCGTCAGAATCTGTTCTGGGCTTTCGCTTACAATACCGCACTGATCCCGGTTGCTGCAGGAGCGCTCTACCCGGTCTTCGGATTGATGCTGTCGCCTGTCCTTGCGGCGGCGGCCATGGCTCTGTCGAGCACATTCGTGCTGACCAACGCCCTGCGCCTGAGGCTGATCCGCCCGGTGCTTGGCGAAGGACAAAGACCGCAGCCGCAGCGCGCCGTTCTGCAACCGAAATCTGCTTTCTGAGGAGACAGGAATGAACATCGGTGACGTCGCCAGAATGTCCGGATTGCCGGCGAAAACGATCCGCTATTACGAGGATATCGGTCTGGTGGAGCCGATGCGCAGCGGCAATGGATACCGCAGTTTCCGCGAAAGCGATCTGCACAAACTGGCATTTCTCGGGCGCGCCCGGTCGCTGGGCTTCACGATAGACGAATGCCGGAATCTGATGCAGCTTTACGCCGACAAGGACCGCGCGAGTTCTGACGTCAAGCAGATCGCCAAGGGCCATCTGCAGCGCATTGATGCCAAGATCGAAGAGTTGACGCAGATGCGTGAAACGCTCTCGCATCTGATCAGGGCCTGCGCCGGCGACAACCGACCGGATTGCCCGATTCTATCCGATCTGGCATCGCTTCCGGATCAGAAAAAACCGGCATGACTGCAAGCCACAGTTAACTTGAAGCTTTGCCACGCAGCGACTATGCAAAGGGCGTCCCGGGGAGGCCAAGCAAGGTCTTGCGGGGCGCGCGGCCTCGTAGCTCAGGGGATAGAGCAACCGCCTCCTAAGCGGTAGGTCTCAGGTTCGAATCCTGACGGGGCCGCCATACTTGAATACAAGATATTGATTTTTATATATTTTTATTGGACTAATGGTTTTCTCCCAACAAAAACCGTGACAAACGTGAAGTAAGCAACCTTCTCGAGGCCGGGCATCCTCTGCGGCTTGTGGACAGGTTCGGTGCGGCACTTCTGCGATCGTTCTTCGGGATGTTTGCCGGCAGGAACCCGGACAATCCGAATGCCGTCGCATTCCTCGATCTTGAACTCTGTGATCCCGCCAGTCTTGTGGGTGCTGACGATGCAGCGCTCGCACCCCCCGGGTGACATTGCCGACAATGGCCTGCCCACCATCCGCTACGTTGACGTGCTGCACGACCAC
>NZ_JBARVQ010000017.1:0-1669 GCF_049646345.1 Albidovulum sp.
CCGTGCGGGCATCGTGGCCACCGGCCACCTTGCCCGCAGCATTCGGCTAGGGGTGAGTTGGTTTACTGGTCAGGAGCCGCAAACGGCTGCCAACTTCGGTCGCAATGGCAGCAATGCCCACTGCTGACAGGCGCGCAGCAAAGGCGGTCGATCCAGACAGCAGCATGGAGTAAATTGGCGCATGGTTTTCGAGTCTCGCGGGCAGTTATATTGTCACGCTTCACCCCATGCCATGTAGTCCATGGAAGCCACCGGTGAGGATGACAGGCACTACGATCAGGGCTGCAGGTGCGAGGATCAGCGCCCGTTGCCATGCCCGCTTGAGCCGCCAACACAAGAAAAGAGCTAGCAAGACAACCAACCCGACCTCGAAGACCGCGAAAACGTCGCCGTAGAAGCGCTGGTCCCAGTAGCTGACCGGGCTACGGTAAACCCAGTCAGACACCGGCCAGAACTGGCGTCGGGCGTCGTCGTGATGGGTTGTGAAATCCCCTACGGCGTGAAGCAAACCGGAGCCCGCGAAGGCGCGCAGCAGGACGTGGCTGCTCCACAGGGCAGCAACGAAAAGCGTGCCCCAGATCAGGAAGCCGTGATCCACCGCGAAAATCGCCTGCCACGAGTCCGAAAAGTATAACTGTCCAAAGACATCATGCTCGGGCAAACCGAGCACGCGGGTGGACCACAGGACCAGAGCGAACATCGGCAAGTCCGGGACAAAGCCCCCGACCATCGCCGCAACAAGAGTGGCCGGTGCCATGGGCCGCGCGAAAAAAGCCGCTCCGATCAGCATGTGCGAGGGCGTGTTCATGGCGTCAGCATACGGGTGTCTGTCTGGTTTTCTCATCTTCCGCGATGCGCCGCAGGAGTACGTAGGGAATCGCGCCGTTGAGGACCGTTCGCCCGATCACGAGCCCCGGCGTCCCAATAAACCCGAAAATATCTGCGAGAGCCCGGGTCCGATCAAGCTCTGCCTGGACTTCGGGCGAGGCCATATCGCGCACAAGCTGATCGACGTCGAGTCCGATGTCGGCGGCTACGCGCAAGACGGATGCCGGTTCTGCAACCAGCGGGGTCCGCATGAAGCGGCGACGTAGCTCTTGCTGCATGCCTTGCCGTGCCGCCGCAACCGAAGCGCGTGCGGCGAGTTCGGACGCAGGCCCGAAAATGGGGAGTTCGTGCTGGATAAGGCGGAAGGGAGAGGTATCCTCTGCCAAAAGCGTATCCAGATCCCGTTCGAGTGCCCGACAGTAAGGGCAGCGGAATTCACTGAAGTATGCGATTGGGACGATTTCCGTCGGTACCGCCGGGCCGAACAGAGCAGGGCAAAGGTCGGCACGCAAAGCGTCTGCACGCGCGCGTCGCTGGTCGGCATCGTCGCGCGGTGCGTCTAGCCCTATGAGTGCGACCGTTGCCGCAGAAGTCTGACCCTGTTCCTCAAGCCGGCGAAATGGCGGCAAGTCTGGCAAGTCGACATAACGTGGGCCGCGCCCGGGAAGATATTCCCACTGCAGTGCACGCAAGCCGTAGATCAGGGTGACGATACCGCCAAGAACGAGGAGGCCACGGCGTGACCCCGTCACAGCACGGTCACCGGCGTGCCGACGGGCACTTGATCATAGAGCTGCTTCACATGATCGTTCAGCATGCGGATGCAGCCGTTCGATACGGA
>NZ_JBARVQ010000018.1:0-4094 GCF_049646345.1 Albidovulum sp.
GGCAATAAGCTCGTCCTCGGGCAGGGGGTGCCATGGCCTGTTGCGAGCGGCCAAATGCGGCGCCCGACATGCCGACACAAACAGGTGACATGGCAGCGGCAACCCCATCTCTCGCAGCCTACGCGTCACTTCGAACGCCAGAAGCGCGCCCATGCTATGCCCAAAGAAGGCAAATGGCCGCTCCAGCACAGGCACCACTGAGGACAACGCGTCCTCGACCATCTTTGACATCTCTGGGATCGGCGCTTCTCTCAGGCGCAGACCGCGGCCCGGCAATTCGATGGCGTAGCTCGAAATATCTTCCAGTTTGCGCAAGCCCCAGTTCTGGTAGAAATGCGCGGTCCCGCCGGCAAACGGCCAGAGATACAGCGAGGTCGCAGGCCCCGAAGGTTCGGCTGAACCCAGTCTGAGCAGCGACCGCGTCGGGCTTATCTGCGATGAAACTTGCACTTTGACCGACCCATTTTACGGCTTCAACCAAACGTCCCAATACGTTCGACGCTCGGCCCCAGACGGGCCTGCACCGCAGCGCGATCGACCTTCAGGTTTCGGGTCAGCAAACCTGTCTCTGCCGACAGCGGAATATCGGAAAACACAAGGCCCATGATAGGTGTCGTTGACAGAATTTGACGGTTGAGCCCCTTGATTTCGCGCGCAATCGCGGCTCGTGCATCGTCGCCCTGATCCGTGGGCCAGATCACCGCCGACAAGGCGCGCAGGGTGTCATCGCGAAACACGACCACATGATCAATTTTGCCAACCGCCTTTACCTTGTCCTCGATATTTTCCGGAGAGATTTTCTGCCCCCCCGCCGTGATGATGACGTTCTTCTTTCGCCCCCCAAGGACCAGAAACCCATCCTCGTCGAACGCGCCGATATCGCCGGTAGAAATGGTCTTTGCGTCCAGAAACACCTGGGCGTTCTCGGCAGCGTCTGCACCTTCATAATAGTGGCAAAGATGATTCGGGTTCCGCACCAGAACCTCGCCTTCCGGCCCCAGCGAAATCGCCCCGGGGAAGGCGGGCTTTCCGACCGACCCCAGCTTGTTTGCCCCAGGCCGGTTCCATGCAATCCAGCCGCATTCGGTCATTCCGTAAATCTGATACAAGGGGAAACCCGCGCGTTCGAAAAACGTCAGGGTCGAAAGATTGATCGGCGCGGACCCCACAAGCATAAGCCGCACCGCGCTGCCATAGATGTCATGCAATGACTGAAACAGGTGTTTTCTCACAGACTGGCGGAGGGGCCGTGGCGCCCAGCGGACAATGTTGGAAATCCGCGTCAAGGCATCCCGCTTGCGGCCCGACCACCTGTCGAACCTTTGCTCTGCGACTTCGTAGAATACGGGTGGGCCAAGGATCACCGTCGGGTTCCCGGCCTTCAACGCCTCAAAGAACTGATCTTGCGTCGACAAAACAACCGTCGCCCCACGATAGAGCGCACAATACGCCAGATATCTCTGCTGGAAGATGGACAGCGGAAGGATATCAAAGATGCGATCTTCGCTGTTGATCTCAAAGGCATCCGACACCCGTTCGATACCATGCTGAAGGCTGGTCCACGAAATAGGCAATCGCTTGAGCCGACCCGTCGTGCCCGAGGAAAACACAATCGTAAAGGCATCGGATGTCACCGCCGCTTCGGGCGCAACCTTGCCTAACACGCGCGCCGGACGCAGGTGCTCAAGGCGTATCAGGCCAGACGCATTCCGGACGACGTCGCAGTCTCCGGCGTCAAAACCGTTTTCCTGAAACAGGAAATTCAGATCGTACTGTTCAGCCAATTTTGAGCCAGACAGCGGGTCCAATTCGGGGTTGCCCAAGGGTATGCAAACGGACGTACACCCAAGCGTGATCAACGCGAAATCCAGGATCAGCCATTCGTAGGAATTCTGCGCCCGAATTCCAACGCGGCACCCCGCATGCAACCCAAGCCCGCGCAGATGATCCATGACGCCAAGCGTATCGTCATGAATACGCCCGCTACTGTATGACGACACCCCATCCTGATCGACAACAACAATCTGTGCGCCCGGATGTTTTGCAATCCGGCCCAGCAGCTCGGGGCGCGCATAGCACACTTCATTGATCTGATCTTTGGCCATTGGCTATGCTTCCACCTTTTGCAGAGACGTCTTGGCTTCGAGGCCCTCTGGCTGCGCGACGCCCGCATTCGCCATTGCGCGGTTGATCGCAAACACCTGCTCATCCAGAGCATATTGCGAAAGCCGGGATTCCTTGACCACGTCAAACCCATGAAACGCACCCGAGAAGTTGCGCAGATCGACCGGAACGCCCGCCGCCATAAGGCACAAAGCATAGTCTATCGCCTCATCGCGCAGCGGGTCCAACTCTGCCGTCATGACATAAGCAGGCGGCAGCCCCGACACATCCCCAGCACGCGCGGGCGCGGCATATACCTGGGTATCGCGCACATCCGGGCCCAGATAATGCGCCCACATATGTTGGGTGTCGATGCGCCTCCAGCCGGGCTGATCCGTGTGGGTGTTCATCGACTGGCTGGTCATTCTGTCATCAAGTGCAGGGTAAATCAGCATTTGTAGGCACGCTGGCGGGATCCCATGATCCCGGCACAGCAGCGAAACACTTGCGGCTAGGTTTCCGCCCGCGCTGACCCCGGCAACAACAATCCGCGCCGGATCAACCTTCAGATCGGCGGCACTGGCGCGCACCCAAAGATAGCAGCCCATGCAATCATCCACCGCCGCCGGGTATCTGTGTTCCGGGCTGAGCCTGTAGTCGCAAGAGACCAGCACAGCGCCTGTGGCCTGCGCCCACATCAGGCAACGAAAATGCTCGACGTTCAAATCGCCGACCATAAACCCGCCGCCATGGTAAAAAACGATCGCCCCGCGGGGCGTCGCGGCGCTGTTCGGCGTGTAGATACGGATCGGAATCAGGCGCCCGTCCTCGGCGTTGGGAATGGTCACATCCTGGTAGGACACCGCATCTTCGAGGTCTTTCCAGTACCGCCTTTCAGCCAAGGTCGCGCCCAGCCGGGCGATTGTGGCCCGCGCCGCCGTTGGGTCAGCATAGTCAAATTGCGGCTGGGCACCTGCGGCAAGGGTCAGTTCCGGGTCGATCATTTTGCTTGCCTTCAATAGATCTGTTTTGAACGAGATTGGTGAACAGTGTCCCGCCGGAATTGGGCGCTTTGTGATCTGCAAGCGGCGCGGGCGCAGGTGTCAGGCCGCGCCGGCAAAATCCTGGACGAGCGCACGCAGATTGGGGGCCACGATGACATCCACAACGTTGATCTTGGAGCCGAACTTTTCCGTTGCTTTGGTGGCAACCTGAGCTGCCAACAGGGACGATCCCCCCAGATCCATAAAATTCGACGTGGGATCCGATACGTCGAAGCCAAGCGCATTCGACCAAATCGTTGCCATTTCCTGTTCCGCCGCGGTGAGCGCCTTATCGCTGTCCAAGCCACTTATCCTTTCGGGTTATTGTGAATGATCGCGTTTAACGAGCATTCACAAACTGCCTTCAAGTATAAGCGGTAAATGCATTTGATCCACGCATCAAGTGCTACCGGCAACCTCCACCTGCGCCCTAGCCTTGCGCCTCTGCGCGCTTTGGTAGTCGGTCTTCAGCCACGTATCCAACGGCACAAGGTTGGTCGCACCAAAGTTCGTCCCGCCCGCCTGGTGATGCAGATAGTGATGGTGGTGATCCGTCAGCATTAGGCTGTCCTTGCCAAGTTTTATGGCGGCAAATCCATGATGCAGCGTGGTTGGCCCAAGGGCCGACGCAACCATGAAATACATCATAAAAATGGGATCGATTGGGACAATCAAGACATAGATCGGAACGGCGGAAAAATAGATCAGATGCTCGACCGGGTGCATCGACAGCCCTGACCAGGGCGATATATCCATGGCCTTGTGGTGCACGCGATGAAACCGGTTCAGCTTCTTGCCGTGCAGCCAACGGTGCGTGAAGTAAAAATGCACATTCGCCCAGAAGGGAAACAGTAGAAATGTCACGGCGCTCCAGATGGGGTTTCTGCTCCAGCTTGCACTCAGCAACATGTCGCGGCTGTAAAGGCACAGCAACGCGAAGGTGTAGAT
>NZ_JBARVQ010000019.1:0-28735 GCF_049646345.1 Albidovulum sp.
TCGGGCACGTCGATCTTCGATCCGGTCCTTTGTGAAATCGCTTATCGCTGGTTCTGCCCTCAAGGCGGCACAGTGCTTGATCCCTTCGCAGGTGGGTCCGTGCGTGGCATCGTCGCCTCCCAGCTTGGCCGGGCTTATGTCGGCATCGAACTCCGCGCCGAACAGGTCGCCGCAAATCAGGCACAGGCAGCGCTGGGCGCAGGCCCGGCCCTTCCCGGCGGACCCGCAATATGACGCAAATGCGTGGGAGTTGGGCGTGGCGATGCGCGGGCCGGGGCGGGTGTTGTTCTGGAACGTGGCGCCGCTGCCTCATCGATAGGCTTGTGTCTTGTACTCACCGTTTGGCTTTACGCCTCCGACAACCAAATCGCCAAATATGTCCAATTAACTGAAATTCTTGAAGAAAGCAGTGATCGGCGATACCAAAGATGTCTATAAGGCCGAGAGTCAACCTGAAAGACCCAAATGAAAACTGATCTTTTCGAGAAATTCGAAGCTGCAATCTTGGCGGCCAGGCCGCCCATAGTTCGCGACGAGCGGCTTTTGATCGAAAGTGCTGGAGGAATTTCCGTCTACTACGCACCATTCGAGTACATCAATGAAAGTGCCCGCATTGTATTGGTTGGCATCACTCCCGGACCCACGCAGATGGAAAATGCCAATAAGGCAGCAAGAGTGGCACGAACGAACGGTCAATCAATCGCTGACACTTTGCGCCTGGCAAAACAAACAGCAGGTTTCAGTGGCGAACCCATGCGTAGCAACCTGATTGGTCAATTAAATCATTGGGGTGTACACGATTGGCTGGGACTTCAAGATTCGGCAGAACTCTTCTCGACCGCCCAACACCTAGTGCAGTCCACATCATTGCTCCGGTATCCGGTCTTTAAGGACGGAAAAGACTACGCTGGATCACCGTCAATGACCAAAAACCTATTACTTCGCAAACAGCTCCTCGAGCATTTCGTCGAGGAAGTTCGCAACTTGAAGGATGCCCTCTTCTTCAGCCTTGGTCCCAAGGTGCAAGGGGTTTTGGATGAATTGGCAACAACGGGAATCTTGCCACGAGACCGGATAGTGGACGGGCTACTCCATCCCTCTCCAAACAACACTTACCGGATCAATTACCTTTTAGGGAACCGACGTGGCCCATTGGTTCACGCCACGAACCCAGCCCCATATGATGAAGGGCGAACGCGCTTTAGACTCGGCCATCTCGGGTGCTGAAGCATCACACCTAGTGCAGCATATCCGCCAACGCCAACGCTTCAAACGACAACCTCATCGCCTGATCAAACCCCGGATCGATCCGCGCCGGGGCATATCCGTTGGCCCGGTTCCACGCATCGATCTCCCGCAGTTCGGCAGCAAACTCCTCGGGCGACCCAGCCTCTTTCAAGGTCGTGTCGCCCTCGCAATAGCTGAAGATCATCAACCGGGTCGGATTGGCCCAAGTCCCAAAATACGACGCGTCCTGCGCTGTATCGACCTGGGCCCAGCCCTTCTCGTAGCTGCAAAGCCCGAAATCATAGACATACCGGTCACCCGGGCAAAATTCGCGGGTGATCTTCATGCTGTCACCCAAGCGCGGGCGGCGATCGCGATCACGCAAAGGTCGCGGTAGCGCGCCATGGCCTTCGGGCTGGATGAAACCGGATTGATCTCAAAGGCTTGTAGGGCCTCGATGTCGCCCGCTTCAGCCAAAGCCACGATCTGCGCCAGTTTCGTGCGGAATCGGGCGTGGGTCGGCTTGGAAAAATCCGGTGCCTGCGGCAGCACACCGTTCTGCGCCTGATCAAGGATTGCCTGCCGTTTGCCGATCACCGGGGCGGTTGCGCCCTTTGGTTCATTTACTGCCGGCGCCGTCTTGCCCACCGGTCCGATATTGCCGTAGTCCAGCACCAAGGTCAGCCGGGCCTCCGCCTGCTCAAAGGTGGCGGCGGTCATGATCGAGGTGAAGGCAAGAGCCGCGCGATCGTTGCCGATCTGCGCCGCAAGCAAGCGGGCGAGATTATCGCCCGCCTTCTTCACGCTGGTCGTCGGCTCAATCGGGTTCTCGGAAAGGCGCTGGGCAAGCGTGTCGATTTGCGCGGCGGTAAGGGATTTGGTTTTCATGATGGACGCCTTTCAAGCGTTGGTGATGTGGGCGGAATGCCCAAGGTCTGTGACGGCGTAGATCATCGTCCGGCCGTCGCCGATCGCGGTGCCGTAAGCCTGCGCCTCGGGAAGCGTCGCGAATTGCTCGCGCGTGCGGGCGGCGGGTGTGCGGCCGCGGGCCGCGACAAAGTGGGCGGCGTTCTTGAGACAGAATTCTTCGTGGGTTGTCAGGGGTTTCATGGGAGGCCTCCGTTGCGTTGCGATGGCTGCAGACAGCGCACGAGATCGAAAGAGAACAACCATTAAGTCACTGAATAAATGAGGTTTATTGCAATACTAACGCGCCGATCATCGCTGGAAGCCTATCCCCCACCCATCAATGGGTGCGGTTGATGCGGGTGCTACTTGGTATTACTTTGCGACAAAAGGCGTGCCCTTATGACTGTGAAATCCTCGATCTCACTGACGGACGAACAGCACAGTTTCGCCAAGGAACTGGTCGAAGCCGGGCACTATTCGAGCGTCAGTGCGGTGCTGCAACAGGGGACCGACCTGCTGCGGCAACGCATGCAAGACGACGATTTTCACCGAACTGCGATGAAAGCGCTGCTGGATCAGCGCGCCGCTGGGGCGTTTGTAAGCGGCGCCCGTATGGACAGGGCCATCGCTCGCATGATCACTGAGAAACGCCGCGCTTATGCGGCTCAGAATTGAGTTCTCGGCAGAAGCAGAGCGTGATTTTGCCCTGATCTTCGACCACCTGTTTGAAAGCTACCGAAGCTTCGGCGAAAGCGTTGAAGCGGCACTGGATCATTGCGAGGACAGCATCCGCGAGATCCGTCAGGAAGCCGACCGGCTTTGTGCGGCGCCATATCGTAGTGAGCGTCACGATGATCTGCTGTCGGGTCCGCGAAATTTGACGATCGATCGAACTATCTACTGGTTCGAAGTGAACTAAGCGGAACAGCGGGTCCGCATCCTGGCAATCTTTTCGGCGGTCAGGATCACATCCGCCATATGCTGACGCGGCTTCTCATACCCTGAAACACGCACGCCCATTGCAGCGCGTCGCTGGGTCAGGCGGCGTTCTCTCAAGAAAATCATCAAGGCAGTCATCGACACCATGGGCGATTCACGCCGCACTTATGCGGCGTATCGAGGGGGCGGATTGCGCCGCGCGTATGGCGGCGGCCAATTCCCGGTTCGATGCGCTCGACGCACTCCCAGCACCGAACATTCCGCGCTGCGGCCGATTGTCTGGCTAACCGAGTCCAGAAACAAGCCGTTGACAGTTAAGGGTCGTTAGAAGTTTACAGACTTCCAACCTTCAATCTGCTCTGTTAGCTCATGTAGCATCATCGAGTAATCCTCGGGCCATTCGCTAAAGGCGCGGGCTCGAATTTCCTGTAAAACATCTTCGGGAACCCCAGGGAACTCCGCATTGAAGAAGTCTCCAGCCGCTTCTATTTGCTCGTCGAAAACGTGGACTTGCATACCAAAATCGTCGGGCCAATCCCGCAAAGCTCTTTTCATACAACAAGCTATGACTTCATTTGTCATATCTAAGGTCGTTTGGTAGTGTGTAATTCTCTCAAAGGCTTCCGACTGCTCGCTGATTACATGCGCTTGCATCGAGTAGTCGCCCGGCCACGCCACAGCAGCCCTAACCTTTATTTCTTTCAAAACCTCATTTGGAACCATTAATATCCACCTTTCTTCTGCCTTATTCGGAATTCCCCAAGTAGGCAGCCGCCTTTCGTCAAAATCGTCCATTTAGACCCGCTTATCAAGCACTTAATAACCCTAGAGGCGGACGTGGCTGGCTTACCGTCGATGATCGTCGCATCTGCCAACGTGCCCGAACGCACGCCGATGCCCTTGTCGAACAGATGTGCATTCACCTCCGCAAAGATCGCGTCGGTCAGTGGATACCAGTTCTGCAGGAAATGGACCCGCAGCACCGTCTCAGAAGCGATCGGCGGACGGCCTCCCTTCGGCTCGAACTAGGGGTAATGCGGCTCGATCAGCGCCAGAAGGCGACCCCAAGGCACGACCGCCTCTATCTCGGCCAGGAACTGCTCGCACCGTGTGATCTTCTTCTTCATCGCGTCGCGAAGACCGGGAAAGGCTGGCTGTTTCGACATCGGCAAAGCTCTTCTCAGGCATTGCCGAAATCTATCAGTTCAGGCCAAAATCTGGAGGTCTTCCAGACGTTCCTTAGCGTTCCAAAGCCGACAAGATGACCGCTTGCAGGTCTGTCCCGACACGAAGGAAACCCATCAGACGCGCGATGGCGCGCACCATGTCTTCGGGTGGCATTTCACCACTCTCGGACGCGATCAGACTGGCGGCGGCTGCGATCTCCATCGGCGGCAGGGCCGTTGCCTTGAGCAGCGTACCACTTTCGGCAGATCGGTCTCGCACTGGCGGATTTTTGGCTTGCGGGCCGGTCAGCCAGAAATCACCAATCGGTCGGATGCCGTCTGGGGCCTGACGCTGGGCATGTTTCAGGGCTGCCAGCGTCGCATCTGTGATGCGGTTTCCTGTCCGGGTTTTGCCGAACGCTGCCGACACACGCCGGGCAACTTCATCGCTGTGGATTGGGCCCTCAATCTCCACAATCCGCGACACAAGGCCCGCCAGTTGATGGATAGGCGCTTCGTGCGGCTCTATCGTGCTTTGCAGCCGGATATCCGCGCGCTGGTAGGCGGGCACCGTCAGACGAATATCGTCAATGACAATCGGTGTTGTTTCAGGCTCTTCGACGGTGCCCTCGACAACCTCGCGACCGATATTGGCACCGCGCACCTTGATCCCCTGACTCGCTGACTCGCACGCTGCTTCCAACGCCGCATCAAGACGGCGAATTTCAGTGTCACGCCGGTGGAACCAATCGGTGCTCCAGATCCGATGGAACTGCCAGCCGAGGTTTTCAAGGATATCCTGCCGCAACCGGTCACGCTCGCGCGCCCAAAGTGCGGAATGATAGGTGGCTCCGTCACATTCGACCGCAGCGATGTATTGGCCGGGCTTATCAGGGTGGCGAATGCCAAGGTCAATCCGAAAGCCTGCGCTGCCGACCTGCGGGTCCGCCTCATACCCCAACGAGCGGATAACTTCGGCCACGTCCTCTTCGAACGGGCTGTCGGCATCAAGACCGGTTGGAATGCGTTCGTCGATAATGCCGGTTTTGGCGAAATCGAGGAAGCGTTTCAGCACGCGTGGACCATCGCGGAGCGTACGGGAGGGGTCGATATCGCCAGGATCAAACGAAGCGAACACCTCGCACCGAACCCGCGCACGACTGAACAGCACGTTGAGCCTTCGCTCGCCTCCCTCGCCGTTCACTGGACCAAAGGTCATGCTGGACAACCGGCCGTTGGCCTCATGAGGTCCGTAACCCACTGAAATCAAGATGACATCACGTTCGTCGCCCTGCACGTTTTCAATGTTTTTGACGAACACATCCTCGTGCTGGCCTTCGCGTAAGAATGCATCCAGAACGGCATCCTGACGGCGGCCATGCTCCAGCACCTCGGTCAACATGTTGGCCTGCGCCTTTGAAAAGGCCACTACCCCAAGCGACAGATCGGGCCAGTCCCGCGCATGGCGGGCCATGGCGGCGACAATTTCCTGCGCCTCGATTTTGTTGGTCCCTGCTCGGCCGCCACCTTTGCTAGCGCTTGAATAGACCCCTAGCACCCGACGGAACTTCAAGCCATAGTTCTCATCCAATTCCAATGGCGACGGCGGCAACACCAGATTGTTGCCGTAAAACTCGGCGTTCGACACGCGGATTAGGGACGGATCGCGCGACCGGTAATGCCACTCAAGCATCCGTTGCCGCAAGCCGCGCGCTTCACATAGGGTCAGGATGCTCTCCATGTCCGCTGCAGAAGCACCCATCGGCGCATCGGAATCCTCGGCATCATTGTCTTCCACATCATCAACCAGACGATCGAAGAATGATGTCGGCGGAAGCTGTTTCTGATCGCCAACAACAACAATTTGCCGCGCGCGGGCCACGACGCCCAGCGCATCTTCGGGCCGGATCTGGCTAGCCTCATCGATCACCAGAAGATCAAAGGTGACAGACCCCGGCGGCAGGAATTGTGCCACCGAAATCGGGCTCATCAACATCACCGGCTTGATGCGCTGGACCATCGAGCCCGCGTTTTTCATCACCCAACGTATGGATTTATGGCCGCGTTTGCGGGCAATCTCGCCCCGGACAACCGCCATCTCTCCCATATGGCCTTTGGGCATCTGTTCGAAATGCCGTGCAAGCACAAGGGATTGCGCGTCTTTCAGGCGGTCACGTTCAAGGCCACGAAACACCTCAACTAAATCATGGCGGTTCATCGTAGCCAGTTCGTTCAGGTCCAGGCGGGTTTTGCGGGCTAGTCGCCAACGCGCCTCTGCACAGGCATAGCTGAATTCTATCTGGGCCTGCGCCGCATCAAGCCTGCCTTCAGCTACGGCATCGACGATGGCTTCGGCCCCGCCCTCTACCAATGCCTTGATGCAAAGACTAAGCGCGGTCCAGTCAGCATAGCGCGCAAGACCGCCTTGCATCTGCTCCAGCCGATAGACCAGTTGTGGCAAATGCACAGAAGCTAGATTTTCGCCTAAGCCAGCCTGCACCAGATCAAGTCCAAGCCGCGTTACAGGCACCCCCAACTTCGTTTCAGCATCCTGCCGACCCTGCACAAGTGCCGCAGCCTGAGCCGCAGGATCGGGCACTGCACCCACGGCCGCAGTCAAAGCCGCGGCCGACGTGAACACTTCGGCACGGCGCATACCAGCCAGCCACCTGGCAGCTTCCATCGTTTCGTCAAAGCGGGTCCGTTCGCCGCGCCACGCCTCACCCAGCACCGTTTTTAGCCAGGCTTCCTCATCGGCAAGGCTCCGACGCTTGCGATGCACATCGGCCAGTTGATCGACCAGAGCTAAGCGCATCGCTGGGGACTTCGGCAGCGGTTCTTTCAACAGGCTGGCGAGTTCGGCACTGACACGCCGATATGGGCCGAACAGCCGCGCAAGAAACGATGACTGCCCTCGCAGGATGCCTGCCCGCAGCGGGGACGGATCAATGGACCATGCCGCATCGGTGAAATCCGTTTCGGCAGACCGGCGCGCATTGGCCCAGTCGGCCCCGCTCGCCAACGCCTCGGTCAAGCGACTTTCCGTCGCGCGGTCGAACAACTGGGCTATGTGGGCAGGTCCAGTGGCAGGTGCGGCACCAAGCGCTGCAAGCGTCTCTGAAAGCGCGGCAATACCACCTAAGGTTTCTGGATTGGGCACTCCAAGCGCCGCTGCCAGTTCTGCTGCTTTTTCAGCAAGGCGCACTGAAGCCGCAAGCGCCGCGTCCAGTTCTTGGCCAAGGCGCGCAAGATCAGTTGGCTGAAGGTCCAGCACTGTCACCCCGGCAAAAGGATGATCCGCCGGTTCGCCGACAGCGGCAAGCGCCGCGACAAAGCGTGCGATCCCAGCACGGGTGTCGGCACGCGCGTCAGGACCAAGATTTTCGAGCCCGTCGAGCGGAATCCCGGGAGGCGACACCTTCCGGCCAATGAAACGGGTGATCTCGGACATCGCCTGAAACGGTGTCTCAGCGCCCGGCGCGATCGGCAAATGCAGGAGGTCGGAAATGCGGTTCAGGTCGTCGCGCGTCCGACGCAGACCGGCCGTATCGCTGACAGCGGGCAGCGGGCGTGTGCTCGCCATCAGGGTGCGGCCCAACTCCTGCGCGAGCGCCTTCTTGTTGGCACTGCGGGAATGCAGTTCCAAACAAATATCGCGCAGCCCGGTCTTGACCAAGCGGTCATGTACCACCGACAAAGCAGCCATCTTCTCCGCGACAAACAGCACTGTCTTGCCGTCATGGGCGGCGGCGGCGATCAGATTGGTGATGGTTTGCGATTTTCCGGTGCCGGGCGGCCCCTGCACCACAAGGCTGGACCCGCGCCGCACCTCTTCGATCACCTTGGTTTGGGAGGCGTCGGCATCAATCACCTGTATGATCTCGGCCGGATCAAGAATGGTGTCCAGTCGGTCCTCGGGCCCAAAGATCGAGGGCTCGTGCGCAAAACCTTCAGACAGGAGCCCGCGCACCAGTTCATTTTCCGCCATACCGCCTTCGGGCCAAGTCTGTGGATCAAGATCGCGGTGCATCAAAAGCTTTGCGAATGAGAAAAAGCCAAGCTGAATGGCATCGGCATCCACTGACCAGCCGGGCTTGGCCGCAATCACTTCCCGCACTTGCGCGAAATACTCTGCGGGTGTCCAATCCTCGGCTTCGCCAACTTCAGGCAACATCAGGCCGAAGTCTTGCTTGAGACGTTCCTGAAGCGGCAGGTTGGTTGAAAGATCATCATCGCGGCAGCGGATATCATAGGTCGAGGTTCGTTCATTGCGCACCAGTTCCACCGGAAGCAAAATCAGTGGTGCCTCGCGGTTGATTTGGGATGAATCGTCCTCGCGCCAGACCAGAAAGCCCAATGCCAGGTACAAAATGTTGATGCCCTGTTCTTCCTCGGCCGTTCGGGCGTCGGTAGCAAGGCGCAACAAACGGCGCTGCAATGCATTCGGGCCCAGCGGCGTTTCCAGATACTGATCGGTATGGCGCTCTGCACCGACAGGTTGGCCATCATCGGGCAAATCGAACAGTGTATCCTGATCCTCTGCTTCACGGTCCTTGCCCATAGCCTTGAACCGCATACGACGCGTACCACCCAGCAATTGCGAATAGACCTCAACTGAGCGCTCATTGATCACGTTCAGGCAGTTCGCCCGCTGATTGGCGCGGTTGACATGGATTAAGCGGTTGCGCGTTCCAGTTTCCAGCAACTTGCGCCGCGCCGCTTCAAGTACGGAGGTGACATGACGGTCGGAGCCAGAGGAATTCATTCCCATGTTTCAATTGCCTTCTCATAATCCATTGTCGAAATTTAGTTTTCACCCGCGACACTCGCCACATGATTGCAAACAACACTTTATTCGCTAGGGGAACAAGGAGGAACCTCGCGGCGGCCTCCAGCCCATCAAATTGAACAAGCGCATCATGACGATTTCAGGCTGGAGAAAATGGAAATTCTGTCGCTTCTTATACTGCGTGTTCTCGACCATTCTATTAGTGCCCCAGTGTCGGCGTATCGCTCTTCAGCATCGCCGAGCCTTGATTAAGCAATACGATCTGCTGATCCTGCGGACGTCTTGCCGAGGGATCGGTATCCAATCCCAACCGCTTCAGCGCATAATAGAGCATAGCCCTTCGAACGTGGATTGTTAGCCGACCATCGATCATCCCATAATCCAAGGCGATAGCGGCTCTTTGCGGTGGTGAAAGCTCGGGATGCGGGCCGATTTCAAGAGCCGTGATTTCCGACCAATCCGCGTCCGTAGCTTGATCCACGCCGCCTGCCCTGATGGCTCGCGTGCCAAGCATGCGTGACAAAACAAAATCCTTGAAGCATTCGTCGACCTCGCACCACGCTCTTGCATGCCAGCGAAAACCATCAAAGGCCAAAGCATGCGGCGCCATCCACCGCCACATCGGTTCGGGGCGCGAAAACGATTGATAACGCACTTCCAGCGCCTGTTTGCGCCCGATTGCCTCAACGACAGCACGCAGGATTTCTGCATCCACACCGCGCACAGGAACGGGGGTGGCATCATGTGCCGGTGGTGCTGACAGCCAGCTATCGGCTTGCGCAATCAACCCGGCGCTGACCGCCCGCAAAGACGAAAGATACCGGTTGGCATCGGGTTTGAAAAAACGAGGCGTGAAGTCCGGTGCACGCTCGTAGCTACGAACACGAACATTGTAGACCATGTTGCCAGGGGCAAGGTCCGAATACTTTGTCAGGTCACCAGAGGCCTGATTGACCGAGACCTGAAACGTTTCGATCAGGTCGGACCGGTTCACCTGCCCCTGCCAGAACAGCCGGAACTCGATGAATTCAAGGCGTTGCTCGACACTCCAGCGCAGTTCGCTGACTTCCTTCGCCACCAAAGCCTCCTCCAGCATAGCAGATGGTGTATAACCAGTAACTAGACAGGGTAGATATTTTGCCGCACGATAGCAAGATCGAATCGGTTCAGCCGCGTTTGGCAGTCCGAGGAAATGGTCTCAGGTCACGTTAGCGGAACAGGACGGTTGAGCGCATGAAAATTGACCCGATCCTGACGGCCCACCCTGTCACCGGTGCTGTGCGGCACATCACGGCAGATCTGCTAGGCGCAACCTATCTTGCCCCTCGCATGCCCGCCTTCGACCTGACGGTGGCGTTGCAGCAGGGCCCGTCACCGTGGCGCGACAGCTTCACCGCCGCACCCGTAGAAACTGCAATGGCAATTGAGCGCGGGATCGTCGCGCTTGCCCGAGCGACCAAAACGCTTTCGCCAGAGGCAATCGAGATGCGCGATTTGCCGGACGGCCGCGCGCGACGGCATCTGTCGGCGCTCGGCGATCTTTGGCGGCAAATGGGTGACGCCATGCCGGATGATCTGGGGGTCTTGGCGCATATGTTGTGCTCGGAACCAGACCAAGCCGTCGAAGCCTTGCCCGTGCTTGATCCAACGGCTTGCGCTTTTTCCGATCCGGCGGAAGTCGCGCTGATCGAGAGGCTTGTGGCACATCACGGATCGGCCCCGCCGGAAGCGCGCGCCGCTTGGCAAAGCAGCAGAGTTTCCCCGCACGCCAATGCGACCGGTGCCTTGGGGCACCTTCAGGCGAACTTGACCAGCAACTCCGCGCCTGTAGACCCTGACAGCAGCTTAGCCGTTTTCGGCCTGCGCGATCCCATTGAGGAGGTCTCCTTCGCCGCGGCCCGCACCCGGCAGTTGTTGGACAGCAGGGTCATTTCTGCGCCACAAGAAGTTGGCCTGCTGATCCCGGACGACGCCATCTATCTGGAACAACTTGCACAATCGTTCGACGCTCTTGGGCTGCCACTGGCGGGTCTTCCCGTCGAACCGGCGTCGCGTGACCATGTCGGTGAACTGTTGACTGCGGCCTTAGCAATTCTGCGTGGTCCGGCCCCCAGAACAGCGCTTGCCAGTCTTTTCACCTCGCCCTTGGCGCCCTGGAGCGCAGATCAAGGTGCACTGTTGGCCAGAGAGACGATGGAGAACGGCCGATCGCGCAGCGCAAAGAGCCTAGAGGGGATTTCTGCGGAGCTGGTCGATACCTTGCGACCAGTCGCAACGACGGCGCGCATGATGGCACGTTTGCAGGCGATTGCAGCGACTCTGCCAGACCTCCAGGCCAAGCGCGATTTCCGTTCGCGGGTCGCACTGATCGGGGCAAGCCAGAACGACGAGGCTCCCGACTGGACATCAGCCTTGCGCAAAGCGGCAGCACGCCCGAACGCAAGCTCAGGGTCGGACCGATTTGTCGAAGGAGTCAGCCTTTTCACCGAAAGCGCTTTGCCATGGCGCCCAGTGCGGCAATTGATCGTGCTGGGCATGGCGGGCCGCGCCTGGCCGCGCCCGGCGCCAGCCAACCCGCTGTTCACCGACAGCGAAATAGCACAGATCAAAGAGCATACCGGTCTGACGATGCGGACCCGGGCCGATGTGTTGAACCGCAGGCTGGAGTTGTTCCGCCGCCAGCTTTGTGCCGCCAGTGACGGCGCCACCCTGCTGGTACCCGCCCGTGATGCTGCGGGAAAGCCGCTTGCGCCTGCCACCGCCCTAACCCTAATCGGACGGGCACTCAGGGCGGCGAAGCCGGAGGATTTGGTGACAGACCTGCGCGCCATGACCCTCGCGGCTTGGCCGGTTGCGCACCGGTTGACTGTACGGCTGCCGGGAGGCGGCGCGCCTGAAGTCCCCGACACCGGGATACTGCGGATTGGCACTGATCTTCTGCGGATCAGGCGCGAAGACGATGGGCGAGGCAGGCCGCAATCACCTTCGCGGTTGGAGACGTTGATCGTCAGCCCCCTCGCCTGGGTTCTGGAGGAACTGGGCGCAAAAGACCGGACCTGGGCACCCGAATGCCTTGACGTGCTGGTCCTTGGCAGCATCGTGCATGAAGTGCTGGAAATCCTGTTTCCGAAAGCCGCGCCCATTCCTGACATGGCACAGATCGAAGCAGGGGCCGATGCGGCACTGGACACAGCCATTGGTATCCACGCCCCATTCTTGTTGGCAACGGACTGGGCGGCGGAACGCGCAAGCCTGGCCCGTGAAGTGAGGCGTGTGGCACTAAGTTGGGCGCGGTTCCTAACCGCCAATGGGGCCGAGATCCTGGACAACGAGTTCCAGCTAGTGGGCGATCAGCGCGGTCTTCGCATTGCCGGGCGTGCCGATACGCTGCTGCGGCTGGCCGATGGGCGGATTGTGATCGTCGATCACAAACGGTCCGCCTCAAAGGGGCGGCGCGACCGTATGGAAAAGGGCTGGGACCTGCAGGTAGCTCTTTACCGGGCGATGATGGAACGGCCCGAAGTGGATACCGAACTGACCCGGCGTGTGACGGCTGGAGTCAGCCCCGTGACTGCGTACCACCTGACCAATGACGGGACTATCCTGACCGGGCCTGAAGGCGCAGGCATTCCCGGAGCGCAGGCGGTTGTGTCAGACATCGCAGAACATGCGCTTGACCACCTTGACCAGACCATTGCCGCAGTCGGCGCGGGCGATATCATGTTGAACCGCAGCGGCGATGCGAAACGCATCCGAAAAGACCGGGGCATCACGCCCTACTCGCTGGAGAAAAATAGCTTTCTGGCAGCCTTCACCTTGAGCGACCTTGCCGAGGAGCCTGCCGATGATGAATGACCTGACCCTTGTGCCCGCCGGTGCGGGATCGGGCAAGACCCACAGGATCGAACAGGAACTGGCCGGGCTGGTGGAGCGCGGCAAAGTCGGCGCAAGCCGCATTCTGGCCGTCACCTTCACCGAAAGCGCTGCCGCCGAACTACGTGGTCGTATCCGGGGCGAGTTGATGAAGCGCGGCCGGATCGAGGATGCGTTGGCGATCGACCGCGCCTATGTCGGCACCATACACGCGCTGGGCCAACGCCTGTTGACCGAACACGCCTTCGCCGCAGGGCGCAACCCGGACGCCCGTCTGGTCACCGAGGCCGAACGTGACCTTCTTATCCGACGCGAAGTTGGTCGGTCTGCCGCCCTACTTCCAATCATCTCGGACCTTGAGCGGTTTGGCTATGCCTGGGACCGCGTCAGTGGTGACAGCGCAGAGGACGGTTTTCGCAAGGCGGTGCTGAAGACTACTGATCTTTTGCGCGGGCTTGGCAATCGGGCCATGGACCCCGACATCGCGGCCGGGGCGCTGGACTTCCTGCGCCACACTTATGGCGACTGTGACCCCGATGGCGCTATGCTTGAAACCGGCTTGAAGCAGGCTTGCATCGACTTGCTAAGCGCCTTTCCTTCCTGCGTCGCGACGCCGGAAATGGCAAAGGCGGCGCGTGATGCGTTCTGGTCGGATTTCCGAAACCTGCGCGATGCGGCGCACAAACCCGACGAGTTGACCCGCAACTGGCCACTTTGGCAAAAACTGCGGGGGCTGCGCATGACCAAGCGCGGTTGCCCGACCCCGCCTGGCTATGACGACCATGCGCAAGCCGTGATGACCGCCGCCGACGGGTTGTTGCGCCATCCGGGGCCGCTGCAGGATGCCCTGACCCATCTTAGGGCGCTGGTACAGGGAGTTCAGGGTGCACTGGCCGCCTATGCAGGGGCCAAGCGGCAGGTAGGTCTAATCGACTATGCCGACATGATCGCCGACACCGAAGATCTCTTGCGCAGCCAGCCCGTTATCCTAGCGTCTGTCGTGGCGGAAATCGACTGTGTCGTGATCGACGAGTTTCAGGATACGAACCCGGTGCAATTCGCCCTGCTGTGGCGGCTGGCGCAGGCCGCCCCGCGCGCATTGATCGTCGGTGACACCAAACAGGCGATCATGGATTTTCAGGGCGCCGACCCACGCCTTGCTGCGGCGCTGGAGGCCAAATTTCCCGCTTGCGTCCAGCCGCAGGACCAAAACTGGCGCAGCGATCCTCGGATCATGGCCTTCATCAATGCCATAGGCCCTAGGCTGTTCCCGGGTGCCTATACGCCCCTCGCCCCGACGCGCGCCGAGACTGGCGTAACGGCGCTGGAGGCGATATCTCGCCCGAGTTCATGGACCGACAAGAAAGATCACACTGCTGATTGTGCCGCCGACCGGATCGCAGCAATCTTGTCGGACGCTGAGCAGGTCGTCTGCCCGGTTGAAAAGACGCGTCGTGCCGCAAGACCTGCCGATATCGCGGTTCTTTGCTACACTCGGGCGCAGGGTGCCAAAGTGGCCGATGCCTTACGCAAACGCGGGCTGCCTGCCCGTATTCAAAGCGAAGGATGGCTTGAGGCACCCGCCACCTCCGTCGCTCGCGCGGCAATCGCACTTGTGGCTGATCCCGACGACCGGCTAGCCGCCCTCGGCCTTGTCACGCGTGGTCCTGCACGGATGCCTCTGGCGCAGGCATTGCGCGCGACAATCGACACCACCCTGGATGACCATGCTGACCTTGAACGCCTGGCTGAAATCTCAGCGCTGGTGCGGGATCTGCCGGTTGGTGATCTGGTGCCTCGCATCATCGCCGCCGCCCGCCTGCGTGATTGGGCCAAAGGGCTGGCGGCACCCGAACAGGCGCTGGCCGACCTTGCACGGCTGGAGGCAGAGGCCCGCGTCTTTGACCAACTGCCCGATGAACTGAAATCCGCGGCAGGCTTCTTCGGATCTGGCCCGCAGGTTTTTCTGGGCTGGCTTGCTGCCCAGACCGAGCGGGATTTCGACCGCCATCCCGACCCCGCCGGTTGGTCCGCGCCGGGGGTCGAAGTGGTGACATGGCACGCGGCAAAGGGACGCGAATGGCCGATCACGGTGGTTCTGGGCCTCGATCAGAAGATCGTGGAACGCCCCAACACCTTGCGTGCAGATTTCTCAGATTTCGATGACCTGAGCCACGTGCTTGAAAAAGCGGGCCTGCACTGGACACCGAATTTAGCCGCCCCCGAAAAGCAACTACCGTTTCAAGAGGCGCGACAGGCGGCCGATGAGGCTTCCGCGGCCCGCCTGATGTATGTGGCCCTGACCCGCGCGCGCGACCGCCTGATCCTGATGGTGCCTCCTCCGCCCTCAAAACCTAAGGACCGGCCCGAACGGATGATCGACCTGCTGCGTGATCGCACCGGGCTAACCTTAGCCATGGATGGAACTGGCCTGAAGGCCTGCGATTCCGTATTTCCGGCACGCATCACCGCGCTGGGCCGGGAGTGGGTCGAGCCGCCGATGATCGCAGAACCAGTCGACCCAGTTGCCAGCTTTGGCATGCTCCAGCCGCATGCCGGTGGCGGCAGGACACCATGGCGGCAAAGCCCGTCCACACTTGTCGCGGCTTTGGACGGCCCCGCGCCGCACCTCCAACACGCGGATCTGGGCGCCAGAATTGGTGTCGCGCGCGATGGCATTGGTTTGGCTACCGATCGGGGCACCGCCTGGCACCTCGCGTTCCGCGTGCTATCCGAACGACCAGAGATGACAGCGCGACTGTCTGCAGCCACGAGGCTTGACCCGGCAACTCTGAACGCCATTGCCGCGCAATCAAGCGCGATACGCGATTGGCTGGCGGCACAGGGATACACCCGACTGCACCATGAGCTTCCTCTACAAATCACTTCACCGGACGGCTCACAAATCAACGGCGTTATCGATTGTCTGGCTGAAGGTCAGGAGGGTTACGTCATCATCGACCACAAATCCGGACCCTGCCCGGACCCTGACACCCGTTTCGCAACCTATCTTCCACAATTGCGAGCCTATGCCGCCGCAGTCGAACACTGCTTGCCGGGCAAACCCGTGCGGCTGCTTGCAATCAACTGGATGAACGAAGGCCGTATCTCCAGCCACCGCATTTCCGAACGTGAAAGCGTCACATGAACCGAGCAGCCTGTCGCCGTCGTACGTTTACGCGGCGGAGATCCAACCCGCCGACCGACACCCGCCCAGACCGTGAACTTCGACCCCCTGCTATTGTTTGGCTGACCTGACGGGTCGCGGCCGTCGCCACTTTCAACACTGCCATCCGACTTATCGATTAACAAACACAGGCTAATCCGAATGCGCATTATTCACACCGCCGACTGGCACATCGGTCAAACCCTGAATGGCTGGAACCGTGAGGCGGAACATCGTGCCTTTCTGGGTAATCTGGGCCAGTTGATCGCTGACCATCAGGTGGATGTGCTGCTGGTGGCGGGCGATGTGTTCGATGGGATCAACCCGTCGGGTGATGCCCAGCGCCTGCTTTACGGCGCGCTGGCGGACTTCCTGCGCCAAAGGCCCGGCCTTACAGTGGTGATGATTGCCGGAAACCACGACCCTGCCGGGCGGCTGGAGGCACCCGGCGCGGTGCTGCGCGCGCTTGGCGTGCATGTCGTGGGCACGATACAACGCCAAACCGGCGGGGTCGACATGGACCGCCACCTGATCCCGCTGCGGGATGCGGCAGGTGTGACGCGCGCGCATGTGCTGGCCATTCCGTTTCTGCGTGCTTCTGATCTGCCGGGCTTGACCCTTGGGGCGACGGGTGGCACTGAATCGGCCATCGTGACTGCCACTCGAGCCCTGCACGCGCAGATGACCGATGCCGCAATTGCTTGTGCCGGTGGCGTGCCGGTCATCGCGATGGGGCATCTGACCTGTGCGGGCGGGCTGGAATCCGAAGGGGCAGAGCGGCGCATCCTGATCGGCGGCGAACATGCCGTGCCGCCCGATATCTATCCGCCGGGGCTGTGTTATGTGGCGCTTGGCCATTTGCACCGCCCGCAAAGCCTTGATGGCGGTCGCGTGCGGTATTCCGGCTCTCCCTTTCCGCTTTCGGCGACCGAAATTCCTTATGATCACGGGGTGACGCTGATCGACCTGACACCGGGTGGGATGACCATCACGCATCTGCCGATGGCGCGCCCTGTCGATGTGTTGCGCCTGCCCGCTGCGGGCGCGCTGACCCCGGCCGAACTGGACGCAGCGCTTGTCGACTTGTCACTGGATGCCGGGCTTGCACCGGATCTGCAGCCCTTCGTCCATGCCGTGATCCGCGCCGAACATGCCGTACCGGTGGTTCTGGCTGAGGTTGAGGCGGTGTTGGCCCGCCATCCCGTGCGGCTTGCCGATATTCACCTTAGTCGACCCGAGACCGCGACTATCAACGAGCCTCCTCGGGCAACGCTGGCGGAAACCTCGCCCGAGGTTCTGTTCCTTGCCGCCTTCCGTGATACGCATGGATTAGACCCAGACGGCCGCCATCTTGCGGCCTTCCGTGATGCTCTAGCCGAGGTCTGACCCCATGCGCATCCTTTCTATCTGTGCCCAGAATATCGCCAGCCTCGCCGATCGGTTCGAGATCGATTTTACCGCCGAACCCCTGCGCTCGGCCGGGCTTTTTGCCATCACGGGCGAGACGGGGGCGGGGAAATCGTCGATCCTCGACGCACTTTGTCTGGCGCTTTATGGCGAATGCCCGCGCCTGACCATGGGCGGAAGTGGCGACGAGGTACCCGATGCGGGCGGTGATCCGATCCGAGCGCGCGATCCGCGTGCTGTGCTGCGCCGGGGCGCAGCGCAAGGATGGGCTCAGGTCACCTTCGTCGGCGTGGACGGTGAGACATACCGTGCCGAATGGTCGGCCCGTCGCGCACGCGACAGAGTTGACGGCAAGCTGCAATCCGTCTCGCGTGCGGTGATCCGGGCAAGCGACGGGCAGGTGCTGGAAAACCAGTCCACCGCTGTCGCCCAAAAGGTGCAGACGCTAACCGGCCTCAGCTATGATGAGTTCCGCCGCACCGTTCTTCTGGCGCAGGGGGACTTTGACGCCTTCTTGCGTGCTGACACGAATGATCGGGCGGCATTGTTGGAAAAGGTCACCGGAACTAGGCTCTACCGCGACATATCTGCCCGTATCTTCGAGCGGACTGAAGCAGCGCGCACCGAACACAAGGAGCTGGAGATTCAGCGCGCAGCACACCGTCTGTTGTCCGACGATACCATTTCCGCGTTGACGGAAGAGCGGATGATACTCGCCGGGGCAATCGAGGCTGGGAATGCTGCGCGCGGAACAATCACGGCGGATCTGGACCGGCATCGCAGAATCGTGGCGGCGCGCGCTCTGTTTAATGAGGCCGTACAGGCGGTCGGCAAGGCCGATGCCGCCAGCGTAGCGGCGCAGCCGGACCGCAACCGTTTGTTGCAGATCGACAGCTGCGAACCCTTGCGCTTGCCGTGGCAAACGGCGCGAAGCACTGAAGCCGCCTGGTCAAGCGCAGTGCAGACCCTTGCCGTGGCCGAAAGCGCGGTGTCGGCGGCAGAGGCCGAAGTACTGACCCGGCGCAGCGCGGCAGAATTGTCCAGTACAGCGCATCAGGCAAAAGAGGCTGAATTCAAGACCCTCGGCCCGATCTGGAGCAAGGCCGCCGCGCTGGACACTCAGATCGAAGGGGCAACGGCAGAGCTTTCAAAGGCAGACGCCGTTGCAATGAAGGCCGGGGCAGACGCAGGGACCGCGCAAGCAAAGGTTGCCAACCTGACGCAGCGTGAGGGTTTGGCCAGTGCCGCATGGGCTGACGCATCCGCGCTGTTGGCAAATCTTGCCCCCATCGCGCCGCTTGCCGCGCGGTGGGCGGACATCGCCCGCGATCTTGCCGAACGAACCCGCACCCTGCAGGACGAGAAAATCGCCCGCACAGCGTTGGCGGCGCTTGACACCAAAGCTGCGGACTTTTCCCGGCAACTTGCACTACTTGAGGCTGACGATACGCAGGATCGCAACACCCGGACCGATCTTGTCGCGCAGGTCGAAGAGTTTGCCGCCCTGATTGTCACGATAGAGGCGGACCGCCCGCAAGACTTTGCCAACCGGCTTGCCGATCTGGCGGACACCCTGACAACCCTTGACCGGGCCACGCAGGATCATACCGCAGCCGTGGCAGCCGTGGCCATTGCCACAGCAAACAGGATCAACGCCGAAGCCGATGGCCAGCAGGCCGCAGCCGAGATTGTCGCGCAGAACACCGCTTTTGTGCGGGCCGAGGCCGCGGGGCAAAGCCTGTCAGCACCGTTGGAACGGGCCTCGGCTGCTGCATCGGAAAATGCACAAGCGCTGCGGTTGCGCCTTGTACAGGGCGAACCCTGCCCCGTCTGCGGCGCGACCGACCACCCGACCCTTGCGGATGCTGCCCTTGCCAATCTGGCGCACCAGTTGCGCGCCGATCTGGAGGCCGCACGGCAGGCTGGCGCAGCGGCGCGTCTTGCGCTGAAAACTGCCGAAGGTCAGGCTGCCAAAGCCGCCGCTGTCGTGCAACATGCGTCGGATGCCAGCGCAGAAGGTTTGGCGCGGGCGGAAGAAGCCGCCAAGATTTGGCAGGTCGCGCGCGACAAGGCGCTCGGCTCCGGTCTTTGCTCCGATCTGCCCGATACCCCTGCAGACGGCGCGAATGCTGTGGCGACTGCGCTGGCGGAAGTGGGCCAGCGGCGGAAGGCTCTGCAGACCACTTTGCTGCAGATCAGCAATCTGCGCGACGAACAGACGCGGGCCACCGTGGCGCGGAACGATCTGACCACGCGGATGGAAACGAGGGGCGCCGACCGCGCGCGCCTTGCGGGCGAGGCCGCACAGACCGGCCAACAGGCCGCCCTGACGCAGCAAACCGCCCGGGCTGCGGCGCAGCGGCGCGATAATCTGGATGCCGTTTTGTCGCCCCTGCTGATGCTGGCGGGCGAAAGCATCGCCGCACTTGGCACCGCACCGGATGCGGTTGCAGCCCGGCTGCTGGACCAGATCAATGCGCATGGCGCGGCGACAACGGCAATGGCCGCCGCCGAGGTCGAACTTGCCACGATCCGCCCTGCGCTCCAGACCGAAACCGCGCTTGCGGCGCAGGCGGTGGTGGATCTGACTGGCCTGAAAAACGCGGCAACCGACCGCCGGAATGCGCTTGCGGTGCTGCGCTCGGATCGTGCGGGGCTGTTGAACGGCGAGGCGACAGACAGCCACCGGACGCGGTTCAACGACGCCCGTCTTGCGGCGCAAACGGAACAGTCAACCGCTGCGACGGCGCTGGCCGAGGCCGCGTCGAAACTGGCGCACGCCGCGGGCCAAAGGCAGTTAGCCGCCAGCCACGTTGCCGACTGCAATCTTGCCGCGTCCGCGGCGGGCAATGCGTTGCGCGCCGCGCTGGCCTTGACCGATCAGACAACCGCAACGCTCGACGCGACATTCGCACTGGCGCAGGCCGAGGTTGACCTCCTGCGGACCGCACTTCGCAAACTGGATGACGACATGACCGCCGCCATCTCGGCCCGAAACGCGCGGCAGGCCGATCTGGACGCCGCCGAGGCGACCGGCCTACCCGAAACCCCGGCCGAGGCCCTGCAAGATGCGCTGGCCACCCTTGACGCCCAACAACGCCTCCAAACCGAACGCAGGGGGGAAATTGGCGGACAGCTGGCCGCCGACGCAGCATCCCGTGCTGCACTCAGCGGACTTGAGGCAGAAATCTCCACGGCAAAGGCAACGCTGGAGGTATGGCAGGCCGTCAACATGGCTGTCGGATCGAAGAATGGCGATCGCTTTGCACGGCTGGCGCAATCAATCACGCTGGATGTTCTAGTGGACCGCGCGAACCACCATCTGCGCGATCTGAAGCCCCGCTACCGCCTGAAACGGGCAGGCACCGAACTGGCGCTGAACATCGTCGATCAGGACATGGGGGATGAAGAACGTTCCACCCGCAGCCTTTCGGGCGGCGAGCGTTTTCTGGTGTCGCTTTCGCTGGCGCTTGCGCTGTCCCGCATGGGCGGCAGCGGCGGTCTGGCGGCGACGCTGTTCATCGACGAAGGCTTCGGGTCTTTGGATGCCGAAAGCCTTGATCTGGCCATCGACGCGCTGGAGGCGCTGCAAAGCCAGGGGCGCACTGTCGGTGTCATCAGCCATGTCGATGCGATGAAAGAACGCATACCCGTTCAGATTCGCGTAAAGCGTCAAGGCGGAGGGCGCAGCAAGATCTCCGTGGAAGGGCCAGGCACGGAGTTGATGTGATCGATCGGCAGTACCGGCTGCAGTTGTTTCGCCCATGGTAAAGATCCCCGAGGTCTAACAGGATCGGGAACGTCGGCGAAGGCCAAAGGGCTGCATGAGCAGGTGGCAAATGAAGAAAATTCGATTTAGCAAGGTGCCAACTATGCGATTCTGCGGCAGGCTCACTCAGGCGAAAAAACGGATCAAAGTGCTGAAGAAAATATTGGAGCGTCGATGCCGTTGAGAATTGTCTGCGGATCATGAACACACCCAACATAACTCTACAGGAAAAGCAGGTTGCATTTCGATACGAGGCTGACTTGCTTGGCAGCATCCAGCAAGCGCTTACAGGCTTGCACGGCTTCGACGTAATGGCGTTGGAGATCATTCAGAGCGGAGACGACGTTTACGTCGATCTGAGTTCCGACAGCTTTGCGCATCGCTGTCTTGAAACGAAAGGTAAGAGATTGGAAATGGACAGTGCATGTTCCAAAAGGCCATTTGATGAGACTGGTTACAAGGCAATCGCTATTGATGACCGCTTTATTCACGATTTTGTCGATTTTTCCGAATTGGGAGCACCCTTGCAAAGCACTTCACATGGGCAGCCCTTTGTCACGGGCCATCGGCCTTTCATGACAACGATCACCGCCTGATGTCCACCCTTGCCTGGATCGACTTTGACCAGACCGACCGTGACCGCGCGCGCCGGATCATGGACCTATTCGGGGTCGAGGACTCACGCGATGAACTCGGCCTTGGCTCGATCCGCGATGCCCTGTCGGATCTGATGTTCCCGGGGACCAGCACGATCCAGACGCGGCTGCGCTACATGCTGTTCGTGCCCTGGCTTTACCGGATGGTGGCAAAGTCCGGCGGGCGGCCCGATCAGGCGCGGCAGATGGAGATTCAGCTGATCACCTCGCTGTTGCGAGGAGGTGAGACGGAAAACGTCATTGGGTCCGAGGCGCGCGACGGCCTGAAGCGATTACCAAGTGATGTATACTGGGCGGGCCTTCTGGCGCTGGGCATCCGCACCTCGCCCGGCAGCCGGGCCGAGATGCTGGCGGCGCGGGACGCCTCAGGCCTTTGGTCGCCCGGCCTGCCAGCTGCACCGGAGGCTTTGCTGGACGAGGCGAGTTTTCGCCTGACGCCGGAGGAAGGCAGCTTCCTGCGCGACCGTCTGGCCGTCTCGGCTCGCGAGAGCCTTTTCAACGAACTCGCGCAATCGGGCGATCGGGCGGGTTCTGAGGCGATCTGGCTCCACCCGATGCGTGCGAACTGGAGCGCGCGCAATCGCGGCGTCGTCGATCAGACCGAACGCTTTGCCCGTGTGATGAACGGTGCATCCTTGCTTTACAACCTGATGCTGGCCGAACGCGCCGCCGCGATGCAGGGGACAGAGCATGGCCGCTGGCACGATCTTGCCGCGGCCTACCGCGCCCGTTTGGGCGTTTGGCAGGCAGAAGACCCGGACCGTCTGGCCGCAGGCTGGAGCCTTGCAGGGCTTTGGGCGCAGACCCCTGAGACAATCCACCGCGTGGCACCACAGACCACGGCCTTCGTCACCGAATGGGCGGCTATCACGCAGCGCGGAGATAATGTCGCTGATGATCCGGACGCCCGCGCGCTGATCCTGCGGCGGGAAACCCGCCTGAAGGGACCAAAGGCGCGGCTGACGAACGATGCGGCGCTGGCGCGCTGGGGCGGGGCCTCGGGGGCTGGCGTGCTGAACTTTCGCTGGACCGTTGTGCAGCGCCATCTGCGGGACCTAGCCGATGCCGTCTGACAGCCCGCTAGACCCTGAAAACCGCGCGCTCTATGGCGAAATCCTGCGAGCCCCGCCGGGGTATGAGGTCGATATGGCGCTGGCTACGACCTATTCGCTGGATTTTGAAACCGCGCTGGTGATCCCGGCGACTATGGCCTTTCAGGCGGCCGAAAGCCGGGCGCAGGTGCTCGACACGCCGCTTGCGCTGCTGGACGGGCTGGAGCGGCTGGCCGAAAGGGTGGCGATCTTTTGCGAGGCCGGGCGCATCGCCGCTCAACCCCGCGCGGCGAACCGCCTGACCGCGCTGCTGGAAGACACGGTGACCGAGGTGCTTGCCCCGCAAGGCGGTGCGTTTCACCCCAAAATCTGGGTGCTGCGGTTTGTCCCCCTGAGCGGCGTAGGTCCCATTCGCTTGCGTCTTGCCATCTTGTCGCGAAACCTCACAACGGACCGCAGCTGGGACCTGTCACTGTCGCTGGACGGCGAAGTGACCGAGGTCGCACAGGCTGATAACGCGCCCATCTCGGCCCTCCTTCGCGCCCTGCCTGGGCTGGCGCGGGGCCGCCCGACGCCCGCGCGCAATCGCAAGATCGCCGAGGCGCTGGCCCGCGATCTGGATCATGCAGTCTGGACTTTGCCAGAAGGTGCGCGGCGCCTGCGCTTTGCCGTCAACGGGCTGGGGCAGCCACCGTTCCGGCCACGCGTCGGCAATGCGCAGGGCATTGTCTCCCCTTTCCTGTCGGCAGAGGCGCTGATCCAGCTGACAAAGGGCCTCGCCCCCACCGACTGCTGGCTGCTGAGCCGGGCCGAGGAACTGGCGCAGATGCCGCCCGAGGTGCTGGCACGGTTCGGACAGGTATTGGTGCTGGACGATCTGGCAGAAACCGAGGACGGGGAAGAAGCCGAGGCCGCTTCCGCCGCGCTTGGCCTGCATGCCAAGGTCTTTGTGACCGAACGCTACCCTCGACCGGAATCGACGACAGACCTGACGGTCGGATCGGGTAACGCCACAGCGGCCGCCCTTCTGAGAAGCAGCAATGTCGAGGTATTTGCCACGCTGTCGGGCCCGTCCCGCAGGATGGGCTGGGTGGCCGATCACATCGCGCCGGAACGGCTGGGACGGTTTCTACGGCCGTGGCAACCACCGGCCACGGCACCCGCCCCCGATCCGGCCGTGGCGGCCGAGGCGCGCCTTGACGCGGTACGCAAGGCGCTGGCGGCGGCCGACCTGACCCTGCGCTGCGCCCCTGAAGAGGAGAACCGGATTAGCCTGACCCTGACGGCGCGCAGCAAGATGGCCCTGCCCGACGGCCTCCGGGCCGAGATTTGGCCGCTGACGCTTGGCCCGAACCATGCCCTCACCCTCACGGCCCCGCTCGGGCGCACCGGCCTGCACCTTGGCCAGTTTGCCCTTGCCGATGTGACGCGCTGGCTGGGGCTGCGGCTGACCGATCTGGAAACCGGGGCCGAGATGGTCTTTTCCCTTGGGACCACCCTGAAGGACCTGCCCGAGGCACGCACCGCCGAAATCCTGCGCAGCATCATCGAGAACCGCGAGGCGTTCCTGCGCTACATCCGCCTGCTTCTGGGTGATCCGCAGGCGGCGGCGCAGATCATCCTGCAAGGTGGCAAGGGTGGCTTCCTCGGCTTTGCAGGCTTTGCCGACGATGCACCGATCCTTGAGGATATGGTCCGGTCGCTCTCCGGCGACGGCCGCCGACTGCGCGACATCGAAAGGCTGATGACCCGGCTGGGCGATGCCAAGGGTGCGGATGGGGAATCGGTCATTCCGCCCCGGTTTGCTGCCCTGTGGGAGGTGGTCCGCAGCGTTCTACTGAGCGAGGTGCGCCGTGGCTCACCCCCGCTTTGATCCCGGCCCGGCACTGGCCCCCCTCAAGGCTTTCCAGCGCGCGACGGTAGATCACGTCTGCCGACGCCTGCTGACCAACGCCGACGCCACGCGTCAGTTTCTTGTGGCCGACGAGGTGGGCCTCGGCAAGACCATGGTCGCCCGCGGCGTGATCGCCCGCACGATCGAGGCGCTTTGGGACAAGGTGCCGAGGATCGACATCATCTATGTCTGTTCCAACGGCGCCATCGCCGCCCAGAACCTCGCCCGCCTGAACGTGATGGAGCGCGAGGCGAAAGTGCTGCCGACGCGGCTGACCCTTCTGCCCTTGGTGCTGGGCGGGGAAAACAGCCTGCGCCACAACAAGGTGAACTTCATCAGCCTGACGCCGGGCACAACCTTTGATCTGAAATCCTCGGGCGGCTGGGCACGCGAGCGGGCGCTGATCTTGCGGCTGCTGGATGGGCGCCTGGCTCACCCCAAAGGCGCGATCCGGCTGTTTCAGGGCTGGTCGGGCGAAACCGGCTGGGAGGGGGAGCGCGCGCGGGTCGCGACCCTGCCGGTGGACCGCGAAATTGCGGCCCGGTTTGAGGAGGCCGTCACGGCCAGCCCCGGCCTGATCACCCGGATCGATGATCTGTGTGCCGAGGTCGCGCGCCACCGGCAGATAGACGGCGACTTGCGCCACGCCTGCACCGCCCTTATCGGCGAATTACGAGGAATGCTGGCACAGGCCTCGGTTCAGTCCCTCGAACCCGATCTGATCATTCTCGACGAGTTTCAGCGCTTTCACGATCTTTTGCACGGCGACAGCGACGCGGCCGATCTGGCGCGCCAGTTGTTCAACCATACTGACAGCGCGGGGAACAGCGCCAAGACCTTGCTACTGTCAGCAACACCCTATCGCATGCTGACACTTGCGGGCGACGCACCGGAAGAAGGCGATCACCAACGCGATTTCCTCGACGTGCTGGAATTCCTCTTCGGTGCTGAAGAGGGCAAGCGCCGACGCGAAGAGATCGCCGTCGACATGCGCTGCTTTCGCCAAGCGATGCAGGTACTGCCCGCAGGTTTCGAGAACGCCAAAACCATCCGGCACGGGATCGAGGGCCAGCTGCGCCAGATCATCGCACGCACGGAACGCGTCTCAGAGACGGCAGACCGCGATGCCATGATCCGCGAGGTGCGTCACGAGCTTGACTTGACCGCGGGCGACCTGATCGAGGCGCGCGCCATCGCTGCGGTGGCCGCCGCGGCCGGGGCACCGGGCACCGTGGAATACTGGAAATCCTCGCCGTGGCTTTTGAACCTGATGCGCGGCTACAAGCTGGCCGACCTGCTGAAGGACCAGGCCAAGGCACCCTCGCCCGCCCTGCGCGCCGCCATGAAGGCGGCGATCCCTCTGCAGATCGAGCCGCAGGCGGTCGAACAGTACGCCGCGTTAAGCCCAGCCAACGGCCGCATGCGCAAGCTGTCAGAATTGGCCTTTGCCGAAGGCATGGCGCGCCGCCTATGGGTCGCTTCCTCGATGCCCTACTTTGGCAACAGCCAGCCGGTCAGCAAGATGCTGATCTTCTCGGAATGGACGATGGTGCCCGATGCGATCGCCGGGTTCATGTCCTATGAGGCCGAGCGGCAGATGGGGATGGGCAAGGGCCACGGCTATACCGATCCACCGACCACACGCCCCTTGCAGTACCGCCGCGCCCAAGGTCGCCTTGCGGGTCTGCGTGCGCTGCAACTTGTTATCCCCTCGCCCCGTCTGGCGGCGCTGGCCGATCCGCTGACCATGCTGCGCGAGGATGGCCCCTTTGCCGACCTCGATGCGATGCGTCGCGCCGCCGCGAAGAGATTACGCCCGCTTGCCCAAAACCTGACAGACCGCAGCACCGAGGCCGCGGAAGGCGGTTGGGACTGGAGCAGTGCTGCCGCCCTCGATATCGCGAACCCTGGCTTTGCGGATTGGCTGAGCAGCAGTACATTGCGGCAGGAGGGTGACGAGGAAGCCTGGCCCGATCATCTTGCCGAACTCGCTCAGGCAGCCGAACGGCCGATCGGCCGCGCAGACACAGAGCAAGTCCTTGCGCATCTTGTCGACGTGGCGCTGGGCAGCCCGGCAACCTGCGCGCTACGCGCGTTATCGCGCATCGCACCCGGTCTTTCGTTGGACGATCCCGCAATTCTTACCGCAGCCACGCATGTCGGGATGGCGTTCCGGACACTGTTCAACCAGCCGGAGTCGCAGGCGCTCCTGCGCGCCGAAGGCGATGTCTACTGGCGGGCCGTTCTGCGTCATGCGGCCGAGCATGACCTGCAGTCTGTCCTGGACGAATACACCCACGTGCTGTTCGAGGCCGAGGGACAGGTTGGCCATCCACCTGTCTCTGCAGTGCGCGTAATCGTCGAACGCATGGCCGAAGCGCTATCGCTGCGACCTGCCCAAATCGAACTGAACCACTATGCCTTGCAGCGTGGACGCATCGTGCAAACGCACCCGATCACCCTGCGCGGTCGTTTTGCAATGAGATTGTCGCAGAAGGGCGAGGATGAAACCGGCGTAAACCGGACCGGTCTTGTGCGCACAGCATTCAACTCCCCCTTCAAGCCGTTCGTCCTGGCGTCAACATCGGTCGGGCAGGAAGGGCTGGATTTCCATCCATACTGCCACCGCATCGTTCACTGGAACCTGCCGGGCAATCCAGTCGACATGGAGCAGCGCGAGGGCCGCGTCCACCGTTACAAAAACCATGCGGTCCGGCTGAACCTTGTAGCGGGGCATTTTCAAGATGCGCTGGAAGGTCAGGCAATCGATCCCTGGGCCAACATGTTCGACGCAGCGCATGCCGGAGCAAGGCGCACCGGCGATCTTGAACCGTTCTGGGTGATGGAGGGCCCGGTCAAGGTCGAACGGCACATTCTGTCGCTTCCGTTCAGCCGGGAGGAAACAAGGCTGTCCTGGCTGAATCGTTCGGTCGCACTTTACCGCCTGGCGTTCGGGCAACCTCGACAGGACGACCTTCTTGCTCTGCTTGATCAAGTTAGGGACGAGATCGCGCCCGAGAAGCTTGCGCAGTTGCAGATCAGCCTCCGTCCCGATTGAGCGCGGCGTTGCGCGTTTTTAGCGCGGTCGGCGTCCTGTTGGACTACTATCCGACTGGAATCGCTGCAGTTTTGGTTATTTTGTTGACCTATTGTTGACCTGGAATTTGTACAGCAAAAAGCCCCGCGTGATGCGAGGCGTAAAGCATTGTAAAGGTTTATAAATTTGGTTGCGGGAGTAGGATTTGAACCTACGACCTTCAGGTTATGAGCCTGACGAGCTACCGGGCTGCTCCACCCCGCGCCAATTCCGGCCCGGAACAATCAAGAATTGTAGGGGGCCACATCGTAGAGAGATATAAATGCTTCTTGCTAGGTTTGGCGGTGACCTACTCTCCCACGTCTTAAGACGCAGTACCATTGGCGCAACGGCACTTAACGGCCGAGTTCGGGATGGGATCGGGTGTTTTGCTCGTGCTATGACCACCAAACCGAGAAAGAAGCATAACAATCAACGCGTTATCCAAGATCGCTTTGACCAGTGAAGTCTGGCTTCTGCTGGATCAAATCAAGCCTATCGAGCAATTAGTACCGGTCAACTGAACGCCTCACAGCGCTTACATCTCCGGCCTATCGACGTGGTGGTCTTCCACGGCTCTCAAGGGATACCTGGTTTTGAGGGGGGCTTCCCGCTTAGATGCCTTCAGCGGTTATCCTGTCCGTTCATAGCTACCCAGCACTACCGTTGGCACGATAACTGGTCCACCAGTGGAACGTTCACCCCGGTCCTCTCGTACTAGGGGCAACTCCTCTCAAGTATCCTACACCCACGGCAGATAGGGACCGAACTGTCTCACGACGTTCTAAACCCAGCTCACGTACCTCTTTAAA
>NZ_JBARVQ010000020.1:0-2151 GCF_049646345.1 Albidovulum sp.
GGCGAGTTGGGAGTTCCAGCCGTCGTTCCTGCGGCCGTTGGGGATGTAACGCGTGCGCTGTTTTCCGGCGCGTTTCTTTGGGACGGGCGTCTGGTCCTGGAGCTCCTTGATGTATTCCAGAACGGCCCCGAGACGCTTGTTCTCGGTGATCGCGGCATGGGTGACGCGCTGCTCCTTGTCGAAGGCGGAGTAGGGGAGTGCGAGCCCCTTCCAGCGGATGTCCAGCCGCCCGTCGGGAAACTCGTACGTGTCGACATATTTGCCGGGCAGGCCGCGTGTGATGTCGTTCTCCTCAAGGATGATCCGCTGGCGTTCATACGAAAACGCGAGCTGCTGTCTGACGCGCCGCTCGTCGCGCAGGCAGAGGATGTTGCGCAGGCGGTCCGGCTCTACATTGAGGGGGCGATGGAGATTGTCGGGGCGGCGCGGGGCCTTGGCGAACTTCGCGTTGTGGCGCTCCAAAAAGCCCGGCAGATACGCATTGGCGGTGTCGATATCCGATATGCCGACCAGCCGCAGCTCCTTGACCAGACGGTCCTGCAACGTGCGGTTCGCACGCTCGACGCGGCCCTTCGCCTGAGAAGAATTGGCGCAGAGGATCTCGATGTTGAGCTCGTTCAACGCCCGACCGAACTGGGTTGTGCCGTGGCCCGTGCGCGCCGCCTGGTTCGCAACGCGGAACACCGTGTGCTTGTCGCTGTAGAAGGCGACCGGACGGCCGTGCGCGGCCAGATAGAGTTCCAGCGCCTCGAAATAGGAAAACGTGCTTTCGCAGGGCACGAAGCGCAGTTGCATGAGGCGGCTGTCCTCGGCACGGCTGGTGCCCGCGTAACATCGTCACACAACCTAGACGAGCTAGTGCGCGCCGATTTCACGGAGCACGAAGGCGATTGACGTGGACAACTGCGAACTGAGCCCTTTGGTTTGCATGCCTTGAGACAACGTGAAGGTCTTGTCTGTCACACTACCATGCAGCAAGGGGTGGAATTGCGAATATGCGGTGGAGGCCGGAGCCTACTTACGACCAGCAGACAAAAGTTTCCTCGCACTTGTTGCTCCGGGCCAAGTTTTGAAGGCCATGTTGGTCAAATTTCCGGAAAAACCTTTGTAACGAGTCAGCTTCCGAAACTTCAACCGTTTACGTTCTCGATAATGCCGGAACTTCCGACCATTTTTGCAATTCTACGGGCTCTACGGGCGTGCAATACTACGCGCAGCAAGTGCAGCGCTATGCGCATCCCTACAGGCATCAGAAGTCCAGATTCTCCACACTTAGCGCGTTCTGTTGGATGAATTCCCGGCGCGGTTCGACCACGTCGCCCATCAGTTTGGTAAAGATGTCGTCGGCCTCGGCCAGATCGTCGATCTTTACCTGATTGAGTACCCGCGCAGATGGATCGAGCGTGGTTTCCCAAAGCTGATCCGGGTTCATCTCGCCGAGCCCCTTGTAGCGTTGCAGGCTCAGGCCTTTCTCGCCCTCGGTCAGGATCGCCGACAGCAGTTCGGTTGGTCCGTGGATTAGCTGCTCGCGGTCCTTGCGGACAAGCCGGGCGATGCCGCCATAGACCTCTTGCAACGCCTCGGTATGGGTCGCCAGCCGCCGTGCCTCGCCCGAGCGCAGGATCTGGCCGTCGAGAGTGCGAACCTCTTCCACGCCCCTCAACGAGCGGGCAAAGCGCAACCCGTGATCCTGCGTCGGTCGGCCCTGCCAGCCGCGTTCATATTCCACCGCGACCTCATCCAATCGCCGTGCGACCTCATTGGCCACGCCCTGCGCATCGGCATCGACGCGGCCCGCGACCAGCGCGCCCGCAATCGTGGCCTGTTCAAGAATATGCATCGGGTAATGCGTCGGGAACGCCATGAGGCTTTTTCGCACGACCCGCGCCTCTTCGACCACGCGGTTGAGGTCAGCGCCCACGATCTCTTCGCCCGAACCAAGGCGCAGGATGGCGCCGTCGACGCCCTGCTGGATCAGGTAATCCTCAAGCGCCGGCTGGTCTTTCAGATAGACTTCCGATTTGCCGCGCGCGACCTTGTAGAGAGGCGGTTCAGCGATGAAGAGGTGGCCCTGTTCGATCAACTCCGGCATCTGCCGGAAGAAGAAGGTCAGAAGCAGCGTGCGGATATGGGCACCGTCCACATCCGCAT
>NZ_JBARVQ010000021.1:0-3112 GCF_049646345.1 Albidovulum sp.
GCGCCGGGGTAATCCCCCAAATCATTTTGCGGAGATGCCGATGAGATCCGGCGTAACCGTAATCACAGAAGAGCTTGAGATCGCAAAGAGCTATTTTTTCTTCGCTCTTGAGGGCCCGAAGATGTCCTCGCCCGACTATCTCCCCTTTGAAGTCCTCATGCACTACATTGGAGGAAACAGCCAAACGGCTTTACTGCACGATATGCTCGTCAAACGACGATCCGTTCTCCAAAAGGTATTGGCTACTCCTCTCAGGCGCCGCTTTGGCAAGGGCTGGCAACCAATCACCGGAGAGGGGGAACCCGAGAAAATTGCCACTGGCGTGGATAGCCTTTTAGAAATTTTGGGCCAGCTTCGTGCTAGAGGCGTGTCACCCGAGAGTCTATCTCTGTGCAGGTTTCTCGGACGCCGGTTAACAACGACAGGTGTCGCCACGCGCTGCTGTACCAGGCGTCGGAGAAGCGTCAATGAACGAAATCGCGGATGGGTGTTGAGGCGGCTCAACGGGCACTATGGGGATTTGCTGTTGGGCTCGGAGCTGGTTGTGTGTCGGAAGGTGCCGTCTTTGAGACTGGAACCCGTGTAACAGCAAGATGCCCGGTCAGATCTTGTTGGACAAGGCGCATGTTTGCAGGTCGAGATGACTGTGATGCCGGTTTTGGCGGAGGTGTGACGCATGTCTTGTCATCACCGCGAAGGTTGCGGTCTCGTTCGTAATCCAAACTGATGCCGAGAGATCTGATCGAGGTGGTCATGAGCTGTCGATGGCCTCCGGGTTTGGCTTGTGCTTGGGGTCCATGCCTGCTGCAAATACCTCGATGATAATCATGCGTCCGCCGCAACATGGGCAGGGAAAGTTGAGGGCACGGGCTTCATCTGGCTCTGCATCGGTATCATCGTCGGCGTTATCTTTGGCCGGCACCTGGGCGTTCAGCAGCTCTCTTGCCCGTGCGATGTTATCGGCCCGATTACCGTTGGCGAAAAGACCGTAATGACGAATGCGATGGAAGCCTTTCGGCAGCACGTGAGACAGGAACCGGCGGATGAACTCATCCGTGCTGAGCTTCATGGTCTTCCAGCGCTCGGCATGGTCGGCGTTGTAGTCCTTGTACCGAAAGGCAACATGGTTGCTGTCCGCGCTCACGAGACGCCGGTTTGAGATGGCGACCCGGTGGGTGTAGCGCGACAGGTAGGCGAGCACGGCCTCGGGCCCGGCGAACGGTTCTTTGACGTGGACGTACCATTCGACCTTTCGTAACGGCCTGAGGAAGGCATTGAACCGGGCACGGTCGGCAAGGCTGGCACGTTGGCCGTAAAAGTTGAGGTGTCCATCGCCATGAGCTTTGACGAGTTTCTCGATGAACAACCGTCGGAACAGTCGCGAGAGCACTCGGAACGATGCAAGGAACTTCTTGCGGCTCGCGATCCATTCTGATCCATCTGGTGAGATGCCACCACCTGGCACGATCATGTGCACGTGTGGATGATGCGTCATGGCGCTGCCCCAGGTGTGCAGCACCGCCGTGATGCCGATCCTGGCACCGAGATGTTTGGGATCGGCGGCAATCGTGATCATCGTCTCGGCGGATGCCTTCATCAGGAGATCGTAAATGACGCGCTTGTTCTGGTACGCGATGTCGGCGATTGGTGCCGGCAAGGTGAACACGACATGGAAGTAGCCGACCGGCAGCAGTTCGGCTTCGCGTTTCTCCAGCCATTCTTGCGCCGCTGCGGCCTGACACTTCGGACAGTGCCGGTTGCGGCATGAGTTATAGGCGATGTGCAGATGCCCGCAGGCGTCGTTCTCGCATCGCGCAACGTGACCGCCAAGCGCTGCCGTGCGGCACCGTTCGATGGCCGACATCACCGTCATCTGGTCGAGACTGACGTGGCCGCGATTGGCCTCACGCCACGCAGCCCCGTGGTCGCGGAAGATGTCCGCGACCTCAACAGCTGGGCGGGTCATGCCGGTAGCGCTCTAAGTCTTCGACTTTGCCTTCTTGCGCTTGCGTGGCTTGAAGGTGCGACGTGGCAACAGATCGATCGGGCTTTCGATGGCTGTGATCAGAGCTGTTGCAACGCGTGTGTAGCGTGCTGTCGTCGTGAGCTTGACGTGTCCGAGCAGCGCCTGGATCACACGGACATCAACGCCGGCGTCAAGCAGATGCGTCGCAAACGAGTGGCGCAGGGAGCGCACGGTGACCGGCTTGGTGATGCCGGCGGCGTCGGCCGCTTGGTGAAACAGCCGGTTCTGCTGGCGCGTCGTCAGCGGCCTGTAGGGACTGCGGCCTGGAAAGAGATAACGCTGCTCGGGTCGAAACTCAGCGTCGTATTCGGTTGATCGCTCACCCCAATAGTCGCGTAGAAGGTTGAGGACGGTCGTTGGCAGTTTGACCTGACGGTCCTTGTCGCCTTTCGATTGCACAACACGAATGATGCCTCGGTCGGTATCGATGTCGCCAACCCTGAGACGGATAACTTCGCCGGGTCTGAGGCCGCAACCGTAGGCCAGTGACAGCATCGCCCGCGCCTTGATGGATGTCGTGTTCGCGAGCAGACGCGCGACTTCATCCTGGCTCATGATAGGTGGGATCTTCTGTGGCTCACGAAGGTGATAGATCTCGGCGACAAGGTCGTGCCGGCGCAGGGTCACACGCAATAGAAACTTGACGCCGGTCATGATCGTGTTGCGCGTCGAGTTGCTGATATCGCACTGCGCCAGCTCGTGCTGAAACCCGCGAACGTCATCTGCCGTTGCGGTCTCCGGCGAACGGCCGAGCCAGGCGGCAAATCGACGGCAGCTGCGGATGTGGGCGGTCTGTGTCTTCGGGCTCAGTTTGCGCGCCGTCATGTCTTCGATCATGCGGGCTTGCAGCGGGCTGATGGTACGATTGACTGATCCACTCATGGGAGAACTCCTGTCCTGAAGAGGTTGAAACCTCGATTCAGGACGGCGTTCTCACCGTCATCAATGCTGTCTCAGAGCACTCGGCTACCCACATCAACGGACCCGCCGCATACGATATCGCGTAGCGATTTTGTTCTTTGACCCAACTCGGCCATCGACGACCTTCTCTGTTCGCAATGCACCATTGGTTTGCGCTCCTAAAAG
>NZ_JBARVQ010000022.1:0-3642 GCF_049646345.1 Albidovulum sp.
GCGTTTGCTGGCGCATCTGATTGATGACGCGCGTTCAGCGGGGATCGAGAGACTTTATCTTCAGACCGGATCAGGCCCGTTCTTTGCCCCTGCCGTGTCTTTGTACAGCCGTCACGGTTTTGCACAATGCCCGCCGTTTGCAGGGTATTTCGAGGATCCGAACTCAATATACATGACTCTGCTCTGTGCGGGATAGGCCGTTGATGTGGAACAGGTGTTTTGCGCTGCAACGATCCCTCCCGGGGGTTTCCCGATGGCCAGTATCAGCGCGCCTTGTTACGGTTTGTGGAACTCGGAACGCGCGGCAATTTGATGGACGATTGGCATAGATTATGAGCAACCTGGAATTTGGCAAAGATGAACCGAAACAGCCCTCGCCGGGAAACTCTCGGGAAATCAGCGCGCCAGCGGCGTTGCGAAACCGCGAGGTGATCGCGGATGTGCTTGGCGGTTTTCTGCCGGAACAAGGCAATGTTCTGGAACTGGCCAGCGGCACCGGAGAGCACGTCTGCCTGTTTGCCGAAAGGTTTGACAGGCTGACATGGCAAGCCACGGACATGGACCCGTCCCGGCTTGAAAGCATCGCGGCACGTGCGTCGAAAGCGTCACTGCCCAATTTGCTGCCGCCTCGATATCTCAATGTGACCGAGACGGACTGGCACGCCATGTCCGCCAATGTGATTGTTGCAATCAATCTGTTTCATGTTGCACCCAAAGCCGTTTCAGGCGCGGTGCTTAGCGGCGCAGCGCAGGTTCTTGGGCCGGGCGGGGTGCTTTGTATATATGGGCCTTTCACATTGAACGGCGTTTTCAACACGGACAGCAACCGAGAATTCAACGATTATTTGCGCGAACAGAACCCGGAATGGGGATTGCGCGATATCGCGGATATTGACGCAATCGCCGAAGGTTTGGACATGGTCCGCACAGCCCTTCAGGACATGCCTGCAAACAACTTTCTGGTGGTGTACCAATTGCCCGAATAGGGCGCGACCAACGTGGCCAGACGACGACTTTATTGACACCCTTTGGTTTACGCCATATCAGATGTAGCAACTTAAGATGGTATCACGGGCCATTGGTTCGGCACCTTCTTCCCTATGGCTCTGGTGTCGTCCAGACGTCGATTTTCCGCGTCGGCAACCAACCAAACCTTGACATCACACAACCGCAAAACAGGAAGACCGCTTAATGGGCAAGGTGTTGGACAATGGGGTGCTTATGGGTCTTCTTGCGGGGGTTGGTGCTGCCCTGCTTTGGGGGATATGGCCGACGATTTCGCGTTTCAGCGTGGTGGCAAATCTGAACCCATATGATATTGTCTTCATCCGCTTTTCGGTCAGCGGACTTCTGCTTTTGCCGGTGTTCCTGAAGTACAGGCTCAAGGGCATCAGCCTTGGGGGCGCTCTCTTGTTGATGACAGGTGCAGGTGCGCCATATGTCATGATCACGGTCATTGGTCTGCAATATACGCCCGCCGGCCATGGCGGCCTTGTGGTGCCCAGCTTCAATATCATCTTTTCGACCATCGGCGCGGCGATCTTTCTTGGTACCCGTCCCACCTATACCCGGCTCGTTGGTCTGGCGTTTATCTTTGTGGGATGCGCGACAATCTTTGCGCAGGGCCTCGCGCCGACCAATTCGTCGCAGCTTTATGGTGATCTGCTGTATGTGTTGGGCGGCTTTGTCTATGCGATCTACACCTTATCCAGCCAGAAATACGGTGTCCCCGCATGGCATGCGGCGTCAATCGTTGCGGTGTTCTCGGCGGTTCTGTTTGTTCCCATATACCTGCTGTTTCTGCCGAGCAGTCTGGCACAGGCCCCAATTGAGGAGCTTGCAACGCAGGCTGTCTTTCAGGGGGTCGTCACCTCGATCCTGGCGATCTTCCTGTTTTCAAGCGCCATTGCCCGGCTTGGCGCGGCCCGCGCCGTGGTGTTCCTGGCGCTTATGCCGGTCTTTACGCTTTTGACCGCGATCCCCATTCTTGCCGAATGGCCCACCGAAATGGAATGGTTTGCGCTTGGCATGATCGTGCTCGGAACGCTTATCGCGGTGGAAATTATCAAGCGACCAATAGCCTTGTTCCGCCGATCACGGCTGCCTGAAACCTAGACTGATATCAGGTTGCGGGTATCACGCGCCCTTTCCTCTTACTCTTTGCAAAGCAACATCCCTTTGGCAATCAACGCTGAACTGTCTGCAGCAATGATGCGGGGCGATGTATCCGGGGGCTGATCAGTGACCACCGCAACTGCCACAGGATCACCTGACGGCAGATGGGTGGCAAACAGGCAAAGCGGGGGATGCTTTTCAGGCGACAGGCACCGCCAGTGATCACATTGGTCCATGGCATGGCCCACGTCAAAAGCGGGCAGATGCGCATGCAATCCCTGCCCAAGCGCTTTGATCACTGCCTCCTTGCGCACCCACAGACGCAGCCATGCAGACCGGTCCCCCGGCGGCGATACACGCTCCGCAGGTACCAGGTTTTGGGGCAGTCCGGCTTCGCTGATGTCACGGGTCGCAATTTCAACATCAATGCCTGTTTCCACTGCAGGATGCAGCACGCAAACAGCAAGAGCACCGGAATGGCTCAGATTGAACTGCGCCCCGCCCGCGACATAAGGCTTTCCCTTTGTTGGCCGCTGGATATCAATATCTGCCGGACAGCGATTTGTTACACTGGCAAGGCTCGACCTCAGAAAGACATGTGCAGCCTTTGCGCGCCGTCGCAGGGTTTCTGTCACCAGCCCGTCCGATCTGGCATGCTCCGCCCCGCTTAACAAGGAATATCTCCGGGCAAGCATGCGGGACCCGGCATCTAGGTCAATCCAGGTGATCAGGGGCGGAACGAGAGCCACGGAAGCCATCTAACATCAACGGGACGACCTTTGTCGAGGACCGGAAACTGTCAGATCCGGCAAGTATATCCCCGTTGAACATGTTGAAGCTGAAATAGAATTGGGCGCAAAACTGCTGGGGCTCTATTCTGTCCCTGCCAATCCGATATCCGGTTCCGGAATGCAGAGGAGAGTTGCAATGGAACGCGGTTGCCCGGGGCCTGGCCTGCTGACGCATATGTTGGTATCAAAACATGCGGATCACTGCCCACTTTACCGCCAGTCGCAAATCTACGCCCGCGAGGGGATCGCTCGACCCTGGCCGACTGGGTTGGCCGTTCGACCGCACTTCTAGAAACGTTGGCAGATGCGATTGGCGGTCATGTCAAAGCCGGTCAGGCTATCTTCGCAGATGACACCCCGATCAAGATGCAGACGAAGGGCAAATGCGCCACCGCGCGGGTCTGGACCTATGTGCGCAATGAGCGGCCTTGGGGCGGAGGTGATCTACCTGCCGCTTGGTATCAGTTCACGACAAACCGCAAAGGCGAGCATCCTTCGGCGCATCTGACCAGTTACAAGGGCTGGATGCATGCCGATGGCTATGCCGGGTTCAATAATCTCTATCGCTCCGGCGCGATCAACGAGGGTGCCTGCATGGCCCACATCCGCCGCAAGTTCGTGGACGTGTTCCAGTCGCAGGGCCTGCAGGTGGCCGAAGAGGCAATCTGCCGCATCGCCGAACTTTATGCCGTGCAAAAGGACGCCCGAGGGTTGCCTCCAGCAGACCGCGTTCAGC
>NZ_JBARVQ010000023.1:0-1569 GCF_049646345.1 Albidovulum sp.
ATACAGAGCTTGAGGAAACTGAAGGCACGCGCCGCCGCTCTGCGATCCAGCATCTCAAGGCTGCGGTTCTTGCGACCCGCGCAGACAAGAAGCTGTCCAAGGAAAAAGCCGCCGAGAATGACGCCAAGCAGATGGACCAGTACCGTGAGGATCTGGCCCGCGTTGTGCGTCCGCGCCGTCCCGCAGATGGCATGAAGCCGACCGAACGCCGCCAGGCGCCGCTGGTGCTGGTGTCCGAACAGCGCGTCGATGTCGCCGAGGCTCCCGCCGCCGACAAGACCGCCGAGGCGATCCGCCCGCGCCGCATCAGTGCCGCGCAGGTCACCGAAGCCGATGACCAGACCGCCGACGATCAGGCGACTGATGCCGGCTCGGCCGAAAACATCTTTGCCGATGCAAACTCTTTCGCCGAATTCGCCGAGAACATGGGCGCGACCGAGCTGCCCGATCTTCTGGAAGCTGCGGCCGCTTATGCGTCCTATGTCGAAGGCCGGCCGCATTTCTCGCGCCCGCAAATCATGCGCGCGGTGGCGACGTTTGACAGCGACGACGCGTTCAACCGCGAAGACACGCTGCGCTCCTTCGGCCAGTTGCTGCGCCATGGCAAGATCCGCAAACTCAGCCGTGGACAGTTCACCGTCGCGCAGTCGACTCGGTTCAACCCGAGCGTCCGTGCCGCCGGCGAATAAGAAAAACACTCGTTTCGGTAACGAGTTACGGGCGGAGAGAACGGAAGTTCACTCCGCCTTTTGCGTTTTCCGGTCGGCTTCCGGATCGGCCTGTCCGATGCCCTTGAAGACCGATTTGAACGGCAGCACCCAGGCGACGCCCAGAACGACATAGACCAAAAGTTCCACCAGGATGCCCGGCCGACCCAGCAGGCCGACCAGCGAGGTCGCCACGATGATGTAAAGCGGCAGCCCCACCAGAAGAATGATCACCGACCAGCGGCGGCGGGCTTTGTAAGACAGCGCCATCAGTCAGCAAACGGGTCGGTCACCAGAATGGTGTCCTCCCGCTCCGGCGAGGTCGACAGAAGCGCGACCGGGCATTCGATCAGTTCTTCGACACGGCGCACGTATTTGATCGCATTGGCCGGCAGGTCCGCCCAACTGCGTGCGCCCTCGGTGCTTTCCGACCAGCCCGGCAGGGTTTCGTAGATCGGCGTGCAGCGCGCCTGATGATCGGCGGCGGTTGGCAGATAGTCGATGCGCGCACCGTCCAGATCGTAACCGACGCAGATCTTCAGTTCTTCGAACCCGTCCAGCACATCAAGCTTGGTCAGGGCGATGCCGCTGACCCCCGAGGTGGCGCAGGTCTGGCGAACAAGTGCCGCGTCGAACCAGCCGCAGCGCCGCTTGCGCCCGGTGACGGTGCCGAACTCATGGCCGCGTTCGCCAAGCCGCTGGCCGATCTCATCCTGCAATTCCGCCGGAAACGGGCCTTCGCCCACCCGCGTCGTGTAGGCCTTGACGATACCCAGCACGAAGTCGATGGAACCGGGACCGATCCCGGTGCCCGCCGCCGCCTGCCCCGCCAGCACGTTGGAGGAGGTGACGAAGGGATAGG
>NZ_JBARVQ010000024.1:0-2219 GCF_049646345.1 Albidovulum sp.
GTATGGATATGGCGATACAACGGGTGTGCTTGTCGAAGGCGCTTTCTACTGCGGCGGCAAAGGGTGCGAAAATCTCGCGCACGCGCAGGCTACATTGATCCGATGTTAGTCCGGCATTGCCCGGAACCGGTTGTTGGTCGCTGGTTGCCGGCATCGCGCTCGCACTCTCGGGCGGACGATTGCAGTCAATTACAAGCCGGCTGTAGCGCTGCGCGACAAGCGGCGCACCAAGCTTTTCGGCCAGCCGTCGGGCCACACCCATGGCACCGATATCCCAACCTATATGATCGTCGACGGCGCCTTTGGCCAGTCCGAGCCCGACAAGCGAGGCAGGAACAGCACGACCCGCATGTTCGCAGACAAGCAAGACGGGAACGTCGCTTTCGCGGTTGATCCATTCAACCGGCTCGGGATCGGTGTCTGACAAAAGCGTCACCCGGCGGGAATGCACGCTCATACCTTCTGGGCCTGAAGTGTGGGCGCGGGTATCATGCCGTTCGGACGCAAAACCAAGATCAGAACGACCAGACTCAGCCCGATTGGTTCGCGGAACTCCTGCCACTCGACAGGCAGGAAGGCGGCCAGGAACACCTCGATGAAGCCAAGCACGAAGCCGCCCACGACAGCGCCGCGTAGCGAGCCGAGGCCACCAAGGATCGCGGCGATGAAGGCCTTGAGAACGGGAGTGAAACCCATCAGCGGGTCAACCGAGGCCCGCTGTGACACCCAGAGCACCGCGGCCACGCCTGCCAGCAGGCCCGACAGCGCGAAAGCCGCAGAAATCACCGTATTGGCGCGGATGCCCATTAGCCGGGCAATGGCGAAGTCCTCGGCGGCGGCCCGCATGGCGATGCCGTGTTTCTGGCGGGACATGAAGGTTTCCAGCGCCACCAGCATGACCAGCGTCGCGCCAATGGCGAAAAGCTTGCTGACCCCGATGACGAACCCGCCTATGGCGACGCTGCGGCCCAATAGTTCCGGGATGGCCACCGCCTGCGAGCGTGCGGATATCAGGTTCTGGAACAGGACCTGCAGAATCATTGCGACGGCGAAACTGGTCACGAGCATCGTCGCGCCCGAGGCGTTCCGCAATGGCCGGAAGGCGATCCGCTCCATCGCCATTGCAGCCAGCATCGACGCCGCAACGGCCAGTGGGACGCCCAGGATGAAAGGAATGCCGGCAAGGCCGCAATACATCAGCACGTAGCCCGCGATGGTCATCAACTCGCCATGCGCGAAGTTGATCATCCCCATGATCGAGAACACCACCGCAAGGCCCAGCGCCAAAAGCGCATAGACCCCGCCAAGGGCAAAGGCATTCACCGTCTGTTGCAGGATCAGATCCATGCTCAATGTCCCACCAGATAGCTTGCGGCCATGTCGCCGGTCCGCATTTCTTCGGCCGTGCCTTCGCTGCGGATCAAACCCGAGGCCATCATGTAGGCCCGATCCGCGATCTGCAGGGCACCCGTCACGTTTTGTTCGACCAGAAAGATAGTGGAACCTTCGTCACGCAATTTCTCGATCAAGACAAACACCTGCTCAACGATCAAAGGGGCAAGCCCCAGCGACGGCTCGTCCAGCAGCAACAATCGCGGATTGCACATCAAGGCTCGTCCGATGGCCAGCATCTGCTGCTGGCCACCCGACAGTGTTCCTGCATATTGGTTGCGCCGTTCGGCGAGGATCGGGAACAGGTCAAAGACCCGCTCGCGCGCGGTCTGAATGGACGCCTTGTCGCGTATCGCATAGGCGCCCATCCGCAGGTTGTCGTCAACACTGAGCGTGCCAAACACCCGTCGTCCCTCCGGCGACAGGGTCAGACCCGAGATCGGTATCTCTTCTGGATCCAGATCGGTGATATCACGGCCTTCGAACCAGACCTTGCCCTCGGCCACGGGAGTTAACCCCGCGATCGCGTTCATGGTTGAGGACTTGCCTGCCCCGTTAGCACCCAGAAGGGCGACAATCTCGCCCTTCCGGATTTCAAGATTGATGCCACGCACTGCCTCAACTGCGCCATAACGCACCTTGCAGTTTTCAAGCTTCAGAAGTGAGGTCATGCGTGGCCAGCCTTTACTGCATCCGCGGCGCGGGGATCAGATCAGCCACGGGCGACGGCTGACCGACCAATTCGCGCGCACCACCTTTGACCCGGACCAGCGAGACTTGGCGAACCGGCATCCCGTCCGTCCCCTTGTAGGTGATCAGGCTGGTTG
>NZ_JBARVQ010000025.1:0-9254 GCF_049646345.1 Albidovulum sp.
GTCCCACTGCACTTCATCAAGCGGGATCAGCACCATGCCCTTGGGCACCGGACCATCGACCTGACCGTGATAGAAGATACCGTTGGTGCCCGTGTCGCTGTCTTCATAGACGGCATAGAGGAACTCGACCTCTGGCCTCAGCCCCTTTGCCACCAGATCACGCCTGAGGCCATCGAGGCTCGGCCCCGGATCACGGACGCTTGGCACGGACAGCGCACCTTCCGCGCCTTCGCACAGCAACAGCCGCCCCTGATCGGTCAGCACCGCGCCAATCCGGGTGCCCCCAGTGGCAGCGACGGCCGAGACAAGACTGTCCTCCAGCCCGATAGAGAAGTAATTGCCGCGAAAGTAGCCCAGAGGATTGCCCTCGGCCGTGGCAAAGTCGATCACCCGGCCGATCAGTACGATATGATCACCCGCATCGACCAGCTTTTCGCGGGCACAGGCGAATTGCGCCAGTGACCCGTCGATCAAGGGCACCTCACCCGCGCCGGGGCTCCAGTCACATTGGTCGAATTTGTCGGGCGTGCGGCTGGCGAACAGGCCCGATACGCCCTTCTGATCCTCGGCCAGCACGTTCACTGCGAAATGATCGGCCTGCATGAAGGTCTCGCAGCTATGCGCGGTCTTGGCGAGGCAGACGAGCAGCAAGGGCGGATCGAGCGAGACTGAGGTGAAGGAATTGGCGGTGAAGCCGCGCGGGGTGCCATCGGGCTGACGCGCGGTCAGGACGGTAACGCCAGTCGCGAAGGCGCCGAACGCGTTGCGCAGGGCTTTCGGGTCGGGCGCGGCGGTTGGGGCCGGTGCGACAAATGTCGGATTATGTTCGCCAAGCCGGGCCGGCGTGGCCGGGTCGGGCGTGGGATTGTTCGAAAAGTGCAAAGGGCTGCCCGCAACGCGCCAGTTTCGCTGGCCCGACTTGGCATGCGGCACCTCGGCGATCATACCGCGCGCGGCGATATGCGGGTCGGCGAAGATATCGGCGACCGTATTGACCGGACCGAAGGGCACAAGCCCCCCCAGAAGATCCGCCAATTCAGCCTTGCTTCGCTTGCCCGTCCAGTCCGAAACCATCGCATTGACCGCCCCCGCATTGGCCCGCCGGTCGGCGCGGGTCGCGTATTGGGGGTCGCTGCCCAGCGCCTCCTGCCCCATCGCACGGGTCAGCTTTTGCCAGAAGGCGTCATCGACGATGCCCAAAGCCACATGGCCGTCGCGCGCCGGAAACACACCGAAGGGGGCCAGCAGCGGATGCCCGTTGCCTTCGGGCCCCGGCACTGACCCGTCGAAATCGTGCTGATAGATCGCCCGTTCGCAAAGCGAAACCATCGCGTCATACATGGCGATATCGACGAACTGGCCCTGCCCTGTCGCCTCGGCCTGACGCAGGGCGGCGAGGATGCCGAAGGCCATCAGAGAGCCCGCGAAGACATCGCCGATGCCGGGGCCGACCTTGGTGGGCGTCGCCGCATCCGGGCCGGTCAGCGCGACAAGTCCGCCCATCGCCTGGGCCACGACATCATAGGCGGGCCAATCCTGATAGGGGCTGGTCCCGGACCGTGGATCGCCAAAGCCGCGGATCGCTGCATAGACCAGACGCGGATTGGCCTCGGCGAGGCTTTCATACGAAAGCCCCAGCCGCTCCATCACCCCGGGGCGAAAGTTTTCGACGACGACATCGGCGGTAACGGCCAGCGCGCGAAACGCCGCCTTGCCCTCATCCGTCTTCAGATCAAGCTGCACGCTTTTCTTCGACCGGTTGAGGCTGACATAGTAGCCGGCCCAGTCGCGGCCCGGATCGTCGTCGCGGAAGGGTCCGTTCTGGCGGCTGGTATCACCGCCCTTGCCTTCGATCTTGATCACCTCGGCACCGTGATCGGCCAGCATCATTGTGCAATAGGGGCCGGAGAGCATGCGCGAAAGGTCAAGCACACGGATACCCTTGAGGATGCCGGTCATGTGTCGTCCCCCAGATGCCGGTCGAGAAAGGTGATGAGCGGGCGGTTCACCGCATCCGGCGCTTCGGCCAAGGCCATATGACGCAGACCGGTCAGGATCAGCGCCTCGGCCCCTTCGATCTCGGCCGCGATGGCGTGGGTCATGTCGGGGCCGTTGCCGTAATCCTCGTCCCCGGTGATCACCAGCGTGGACGCGGCGATCGGCGGGGCGGGCGCGACAATCTCGTCAATACCTTCCGCGAGGATGCGGTAGATCGACGGGTAGATTGCCGGATCGTTGGCCATCACCCATGAGCGGACAAGGTCCATCATTGCGGGATTGGCGGCGCGATAGGCATCGCTGAACCAGCGCACCAATGCCGCTTCGACCGTGGCGCTCGGCCCGTCCGCCTTCGCCTGTTCGACGCGGGCGAGAATCGCCGCCTGCGCCTCGGGCGTCCGCTTGTGCGGCGAATGCAGAATACCGAGCGCGGTCACGCGACTTGGATGGTCCTGCGCGAACCGCCGCGCGACCATGCCGCCGAGGGAAAATCCGACAATCGCTGCGTGGTCGATGCCAAGATGATCGAGCAGGCCCGCGAGTTGATCAGACAGGGTTTTCAGCTTCGGTGCGGCAGGTGGCGGGCCACTTTCGCCATGGCCCAGAAGATCATAGGCCAGAACCCGGTAGCGGCCCTGCAACTGCGGCACCAGCCATTGCCAACAGGCCCGGTTCAGCCCCAGCCCGTGGATCAGCGCGACGACAGGCGCGTCTTCCGGGCCGGTGAGATCACAGACCGTGCCGTCCGGCCCAATGCCTCTGCCCATTCTCGCCTCCCACAGTCCCGGTTCCCCTTCATGGGTGCCACCGGTGCGCGCCATCGCGTCCGCATTTTTCGCCATAGCCTGACGAAAAATCTAAGCCCGCCGCGCGCACCTCGGTCACTATGATGGAAATTCTGACGGGAGGGATTGCACCATGGCGGATGTGAAGAGCTACAAGATGCTGATCGACGGCGACTGGGTGGATGCCTCGGATGGCGGCACGTTCGACAGCGTCAATCCCGCAACCGGCAAGGTCTGGTCACGCGTACCCGAGGCGACGGCAGCGGATGTCGACCGCGCGGTTCGCGCCGCCGACCGGGCCTTTACCTCTGGTGCGTGGGCTGAAATGCTGCCCTCGGCGCGGGGCAAATGCCTGCGCAAGCTCGGCGATCTTCTGGCCGAGAGGTCCGAGGAACTGGGCCGGACCGAGAGCATCGACACCGGCAAGATGCTGAGGGAAACCCGCTGGCAGGCGAAATACATTGCCGAGTTCTTCCATTTCTACGCGGGCTGCGCTGACAAGATTTCGGGTGAGACACTGCCGATCGACAAGCCCGATCTCTTCGTCTTCACCCACCGCGAGCCCTTGGGCGTGGTGGCAGCGATCGTGCCCTGGAATTCGCAACTGTTCCTCGTGGCGGTAAAGATGGGCCCGGCGCTGGCGGCGGGCAATACCATCGTGCTCAAAGCCTCGGAACATGCCTCGGCAGCGATGCTGGAATTCGGCGAACTGATCGAACAGGCAGGCTTCCCGCCCGGCGTCGTCAATATCGTCACCGGGCACGGCGATCCCTGCGGCAAGGCGCTGACCTCGCACCCCTTGGTTGCGCGGATCTCGTTCACCGGGGGCCCGGGTGCCGCGCGCCATGTGCTTTACAATTCCGCCGAAAACTTCGCCGAAGTGTCACTGGAACTCGGCGGCAAGTCTCCCTTCATCGTCTTCGACGATGCCGATATCGAAAGCGCCGTCAACGGCTCCATCGCCGGCATTTTCGGCGCGACGGGTCAAAGCTGTGTCGCCGGATCGCGGCTTTATCTGCACGAAGATATTGCCGACGAATTCCTTGAGAAGATGACAGCACTTGCAGGCAAGATCCTGATCGGCGACCCTCTGGCCGAGGAAACCCAGATGGGGCCACTCTGCACCACCGGTCAGCTTGAACATATCGAACGCGAGGTCGCTCATGCGGTGAGCCAAGGCGCGAAGGTGCTGACCGGCGGCAAACGGCCAGCGGGGCTGTCGGGCACCTATTACGAGCCCACCATTCTTGAATGTCCGCGTCAGGACCTGCGCATCGTCGATACCGAGCTATTCGGCCCGGTGCTGGCCGCGCAACGGTTCAAGACCGAGGAAGAGGTCCTGCGGCTGGCCAATGATACCAAACACGGGCTGGCGGCGGGCATCTTTACCCGTTCTGGCGCGCGGCAGATGCGGATGTCGAAGGCGATCCGTGCCGGCATCGTCTGGATCAACACCTACCGTGTTGTCTCCCCCATCGCCGAGTTCGGCGGGGTCAAGGGCTCGGGCTATGGCCGCGAAAGCGGGTTTCAGGCGATGTATGATTACACAAGGCCAAAGACGGTCTGGGTCAACACGTCCGATACGCCGATGGCGAACCCATTCGTCATGCGGTGAGGGGCGGGCGTCTGGCTGCAACGCGGGTTTGCAGTTCTTGGCGAAGAGACCCTTTCGCCCGGGAACAAGCGCGACGCGCGCCGGGCGAGCGCCTGCCCGTCCCGCCGGGCTGGCGCTTTTGCAACGTTCCGCCTTGCTTTTGCGAAGAAGGGTTGTGCGACCATAAATTGCTCTGATCTTGCGTTTCCGCGCCAACCCACGGGCAGACACTCGCCCGGCTTGCACCCCGTATTTGTCTGCGGCTTCAAAAGGCTAAACCGCAATGTCGGACGCCTTGTCTGATACAGGCACGAGGTGACGAAAAACCGCTTCCAACGTCGAATTATCGACACCCCCCGCCCTTGAAGCGGCGAACATTGGAGGCGCAGGCGATCCGGGGAGGGACGGGATGAAATTCCAACTGGCAATCAATATGGAACGGATGGACGCGGGCCTCGACATGAAGGACGTCGCGCGCCACACGCTCGAGATGGTGCAGATGGCCGACCGGGGCGGGTTCAACATCGTCTGGGCCGCTGAGCACCACGCGCTGGAAATGACCATCGCGCCCAACCCCTTTTCGCTCCTCGCCTGGTGGGCCGAGAATACCAATGACATCCGCCTTGGCACTGCCGTCGCCGTCGCCGCCTACTGGCACCCGATCAAGCTGGCGGGAGAGGCCGGTTTCGTCGACCTCATCTCGGGCGGGCGGCTGGAATTCGGCATCGGCTCGGGCGCATATCAGCGCGAATTCGACCGCATGGCGCCGGGGTTGAAGCAGTCCGACGCCTGGCGCTACATGCAGGAGATGCTGCCTTGCGTGCGCGCGCTCTGGCAGGGGGATTACGAACACAAGGGCGAATTCTGGTCCTTCCCGACCTCGACCGCCGTGCCGAAGCCGGTACAGAAAGACGTCCCCGTCTGGGTCGCCGCCCGCGCGCCCATCACCTACGACTATGCTGTTCGCGAAGGCTGCAACATCATGTCCTGGCCGCTCACACGCGGCATGGATGAGGCTGAAACCTATATGGGACGCCTGAACGACGCGATGGAAGCCAACCCCGGCGCCAAGCGCCCCACAATGGCGATGATGCGCCACACAGCGCTTTACGACCGGAAAGACGACTGGATGGTACCGGTCCGCGCCGCCCAGCGCCAGCTTGGCCAGTTCGAGAACCTGTTCAAGAACCTCGGCGATGTGAAGGACGGCTTCCCCAAACAGATCCCGTTCGACGATCTCGGCAACCGTGCCGAATACGATCCGCAGATGCTGCACGACAATCTGATGTTCGGCACACCCGATGAGGTCATAGCAAAACTCAGGCAATATGAGGCGCTTGGAGTGGATGAGTGCATCTACTACGCCAGCCTCGGCCTCGGCCTGCCCGAACAGAAACGCTCGCTCGAGCTGTTCGTGAACGAAGTGATCCCTGCATTTTCCTGAAGGTAGTCCCATGTCCCATGTCGAAACCACCCGCCGCGGGCGGGTTCTGGAAGTCACGCTGAACAAGCCCAAGGTCAATGCCATCGATATCGAGATGAGCCGCGATATGGGCCGCGCCTTTGCCGAATTGCGCGACGACCCCGACCTTTGGTGCGCGATCCTGACCGGCGCGGGCGAGAAGATATTCTCCGCCGGCTGGGATCTGAAGGCGCTCAACAAGGGCGAGATGGAGCTGGATAACTGGTGGGAAGAGGATTACGGGATCGGCGGCTTTGCCGGGCTGACCGAGAACTGGCAACTGAACAAGCCTGTGATCTGTGCACTCAATGGCCTTGCCATCGGCGGGGGCTTTGAAATCGCACTGTCCTGTGACCTGATCATCGCAGCCGACCATGTCGAGTTTGGCCTGCCGGAAATGCCCCTTGGCATCGTCCCGGATGCAGGCGCTCTGCAACGCCTGCCACGCCGCATCCCCCACAATATCGCGATGGAGATGTTCCTCTGGGGCCGCCGCATGAAGGCCGATGAGGCCGCGCATTACGGGCTGATCAACAAGGTGGTGCCGAAGGGGCAGGAAATGGACGCCGCCCGCGAATGGGCCGACCAGATCGCCTGGTCGGCGCCCCTGGCCATGCAATCGGTCAAGGAAGTCCAGCGCGAGATTGAATGCAAACCGCTTGAGGCGGCCTTTGCCCATATGCGCGAGGGCGACCTGCCAACCTATCGCAAGATGCTGACGTCGGAAGACGCCAAGGAAGGGGTCGCGGCTTTTGTCGAGCGGCGCGATCCGGTTTTCAAAGGAAAATAGATGTATCCCGATCCCACATCCATCACCCGTATCACCACCATCGGCGCCGGTCCCATCGGCGGCGGCTGGGCCGCGCATTTCCTCGCACGCGGCTACGATGTCACCGCCTATGTCCATAGCGAGGCCGAACGCGCGGCGCTTATGGCCGTGATTGATACCGGATGGATCAGCCTTGAAGCCCTTGGTCTTGCGAAAGGCGCGTCCCGCGACCGGCTGACGGTCACGACCGATCTCGATGCCGCCATCCGGGACGCCCAGTTCATTCAGGAAAGCGCGCCCGAGCGGCTGGACCTGAAACAGGCTCTCTACAAGCGGCTGGGCGACGTCGCGCCGAAGGACTGCATCATCGCCTCATCGACATCGGGTCTGATGATGACGGATATTCAGAAGGACTGCCCCAGCCCCGAACGCACCGTCATCGGTCATCCTTTCAATCCACCCTACCTCCTGCCGCTGGTCGAGATTGTTGGCGGCAAACGCACCGATCCGGCGGCCGTGCAATGGGCGGCTGAGTTCTACAAGGTCGCGGGCAAGGCCCCCTTGATCATGAAGAAGGAAATCCCCGGCTTCGTCGCCACCCGGCTGCAAGAGGCGCTTTGGCGCGAGGCATTGCACATGGTCGCGAATGGCGAGGCCACACCGGAGGATATCGACAACGCCCTGATGAACGGCCCCGCCCCGCGCATGGCCGTGCAGGGCCAGTGCATGGCCTTCCACGTCGCCTGCGGCGAGGGCGGCATGGCCACCAACCTTGATCAGTTCGGTCCGGCCCTGAAATGGCCATGGACCCGGCTTGAAGCCCCTGAACTGACGCAGGATCTGCGCGACCGCATGGTCGACGGCTGCAACCAGATTGCAGGCGGGCGGCATTTTGAGGAGATGGCCGCGCAGAGAGACCGCGAAATCGTGGCGGTGCTGAACGCAATCCGAGCTGCAAGGGGCTGAAGATTCTGCCTTTCGCGACGTTGCTGCTGTTGCCGTGATCACCCCACAAGCCGGGCGGGCACCGCGCTTGTTCCCGGGCGAAGGGGGGCTCTACCTCAACAACCGCTAAGACTCGAAATCGGACCAAGTATTACAGCGCAGATATTCAAATACTGGTCGCTGTTCCAGCTTCACCCGCTTGTCTTCCTCAGGATCTGCATCGGCTTGGCACTGCCGCGGTTCTCCAGCGCCTCAAGGAATTTCGACAACGTCCCCGGCCAGCTTGGCGTCGCGTCCTTTTCGGGCCAGGCCTGCCGGTAGTCCGAAGGCCGTCGCCCAAAACACTTGCCAAAGGAAAAAGCGAAGTGCGACAGGGTGTTGAAGCCCGAAGCGGTCGCAATCTCACGCACCGAAAGCCCGGTGGAGATCAACAACACGCGCGCGTGCTGAAGGCGGAGCAGAAGTCCGAACTGCACCACAGTGCAGCCGATATTGGCCTTGAACTGGCGCTCCAGCTGGCGCTGCGAGACGCCAAGCTCCCCGGCGATATCGGGCACGGTCAGCGGCTCGGCGATGTTCTTTTCGATCAGGGTGATCGCCTCGCGCACCATTGGCGCCAGCGATTCCATTCCCCGCCCCATCGTGCGCCTTTGCGGGGCGTTGGCAGGCCGGATCGGGTGATAGAGCATCTGGTCGGCGATCTCTCCGGCCAGCCTTTCGCCATGTTCATCGCCGACCACCCGCAGCATCAGATCGACCCCGGCCAGCCCCCCGGCACAGGTCATCATCTGCCCGTCGATGGTGAACAACTGTTCGGTGACGGTCACTTCGTCGAACTGTTCCTCGAACCCCGACATCCAGGACCAATGCGTCGTCGCCCGCTTGCCCGAGAGTATTCCCGCGCGGGCCAGTAGATAGCAACCAAGCTCTACCGAACACATCCGCACACCGCCCCGCGCCTGCCTGCGGATCCAGGCCAGCGTATGGGAGTTCTTGTAGTTCTCGGCGTTCCACGAGCCCAAAACGAACAGTGTTTCGCCCCGGCGGACATGCTCATCCGGGGTCGCCGAGGGCACCGTGAAACCATTCGATGCGGTTACCTCTGCGCCATCGAATGAGAGGATTTCCCATGAATAAAGCGGTGCGGGCGACAGGTAGTTCGCGATCCGCATCACCTCGATCATGGTCATCATCGTCATCAGGTTGAAACGCGGCACGACGAGGAAGGCGACATGCCGCGCGGCCGCGTCCCGGGGCGGCGGGGCCAATGTGGCGGGATCGGATGAGGTGCGTAAATTCGACATACCATATGCATATCAGTCGAATTACTGACATGAAAAGCCCTTTCCCGGCCCAAGGATTGAGGAAAGGCTGGGGAGGCGCAGAATGAATTTCGAAGTGGTTCTGACATGTGCAGTGACCGGGGCGGGGGCAACGACCGATATCAGCCCGCATGTTCCGGTAACGCCCGAGGCCATCGCGCGTGAGGCAATTGAGGCCGCAAAGGCCGGGGCCTCTGTCGCGCATCTCCATGTCCGCGATCCTGATACCGGCAAGGGCTCGCGCGATCCGGCACTCTTCCGCGAAGTGGTGGACCGGGTACGCGCTTCCGGCACCGATGTCGTCATCAACCTGACTGCCGGGATGGGCGGCGACTGGGTGCCATCGAAGGATGACTGGGCGATGCCCGGCCCCGGCACC
>NZ_JBARVQ010000026.1:0-1738 GCF_049646345.1 Albidovulum sp.
ATCTACCGCCTTGATCTTGGCGGGTGGAAACAAAGGGTCGTCAGGGCCAAAGAACCTTTCTTGCTTTAGATGCGTAACCCAAGCGTTGAAACATGTCAGGTACTCATCATCGACTGGCAGGAAAAAGGTGGTGAATGTCTTGGAGTTCTTTGTCCGAACTTCGCGGGCGTCCTGATAAACGCATTCGTCAATCATATTGATGTGTTTGAGGCGCAAGGATGCAACCGCGCGATCACGCGCGCCTGTGAGCATGAAGAAGGCAAACAGCGCTTTGTTTCGGCGGTCGATCTCTGTCGTTTCGGGCATATAGCTAAAGGCGTGCCGGGCCATCTCCATAGAGGCCCTGCACCGCTGAAGGCCCATCAGGGCATGCGACGGGCTATGAGCCCGGCGCATAGCGGCTATCCGGGATTGTCTGTTTTTCCCATTTAATTCAGGCGTATGTTACCGCAAACGATCTGGAACAGGAGAAGAAGATGTCCGAGGAAATTTCGAGCGAAGTGTCGAGTGTTGCCTTCTTTGCCGCTCTGGCAATCATCGCGGTCGCCACACGTTTTTACCTTTTTTCATAACCGCATGATGACCCTCTTTCTGCGGGTCTTGCGGGGCTGAAAAGCCACCATAGCTTGTTGGTGGTATCCGCACCCATATGTCGACACCCTACTTCGGGTATGTCGCCCGCCATTGGTCACTCCGGCACATCGCCTATGACAGGGCCGGGGTTGTCATCCACGATACCCGAATGCAGAAACGGCGGAGGTTACCCCCCGCCGCAAGATTCTCGGCAGCAAAAGCCCGAGCTATTTCATGTCGATATCGCGCGCGGCAGCGATCTTGGCTTCCGCTTTCGATATCTCTGCCAGGAAGAGATCAAGCACCTCGTTTCCGCCGTCGACATTTGAGCGAAACCAGTCGTTCATCGGAGAAGCGGCATCCTTGAAGGCGGCTTTCTGCTCCGGGGTCGGCACGTAGATGTCTCCGCCAGCCTGCCGGAAATCGGCGTATGCCTGAATTTCCTTGCGCTTGGGGGAAGCGAATGTGGCCTGTTGCAGCGCCGCAAAGCCATCAAGCACGACACGTTTCTGACTGTCGCTCAGCGACATGAACCTTTCGTTCGACATGAACCAGAACGCACCCATGTAGCTGTGGCCGTCAAGCGTGATGTATTTCAGCCCGGCCTCGGGGAATTTCATCGACATGATATCGGTGATCCCGTTTGCCGTCCCTTCGACAACGCCGGTCTGGAGGGAGGTAAACAGTTCCGGCCATGGGATCGGCGTCGGGGAGGCCCCAAGGGTCTTTGCCATTTCCAGCGGAAGGTCCGCAGGGACTGTCCGCATTTTCAGGCCTGCCAGATCGCCGGGGCCGGAAACCCGCGCCTTGGTGTTGGCATAGTTGCGCCAACCACCGGTATTCCCGATCGCCATCAGGCGAATGGCCCCGCCGCTGTCCGCCAGAATTTTCTCGCGCAGGTTTCTGGTGAAATCCCCGGACGTAAGCACTTCTTCGGCCACCCGGTCATCGCTCATCAGATAGGGAAGGTCGAGAACCTGAAGATAGGGAAAGAAGTTCGCAGCACCGCCGCTGGTCGAGATATAGGTGTCGATCGTGCCATCGGCGATGCCCTGCAGGCATTCTTCACCGGTAGAGCAAAGCTGAGTGCCGATAAAGAGTTCGACACCCATCTCGCCGTTCGACGCGTTTTCGACGTAGTTCTTGAACACCGACAGACCATCAT
>NZ_JBARVQ010000027.1:0-3032 GCF_049646345.1 Albidovulum sp.
AAATCTCGGTCCCGATGATGTTCGCCGCCCCCAGATGCTTGCCGAACCAGGCCTGTTCCCGCCCTGCCCGCGTTCCGTGGCAAAGCCCGAAGGAAACCTTGCCCAGCGCAGAGGTAAGATATTCACTCAGAAAGGCGACATGGCTTTCCTTGACGAACTGCTTCTTGAGCTTTGCTTTGTTGCCATCCGTCTGGACCTTCACATAGGTCTCATAGTCAGGGTATTCGTGCAGCGCGACGCCATCCCGCTCCACACGCTTGATGTCGCCTGATGCTTCAGCCGCCGCGATGGCCTGTTTGAAAATGCCCGGTTCCTTCTTCATCTTGATCGCCTCTTGCCTGTCGGCATAGCGGGGCGCGGCCCGCAGATTGCCGGTTTTCACCATGAAATGGCACAGCCCGGCCGTGCAGGCCAGTTTTTTCGAGGCACCGGCAGATCAGGTGCTGCGAAGGTCGAGCGTATCGCAAAGCCGAGTGAAGGCCTTCGATGCCATCGTCCAGTCGGCACGAAGTGACCGATAGAGCGTTGCCTGGCTTTGATGGATCAGCCCGTCGCTCAGGATCTTCAGGTGGTTGGCGCGCAGCGTCTCACCGGTTGAGGTGATGTCGGCGATGGCCTCGGCGGTCAGGTTCTTGACCGTGCCCTCGGTCGCGCCCTGGCTGTCGACAAGCTGGTAATCGGCGACGCCGTTCCCGGTCATGAAATTGCGCACCAGCCGGTGGTATTTCGTGGCGATGCGCAGGCGGTGGCCGTGAGTGCGGCGGAAGGCGGCGGCGGCGGCGTCGAGATCGTCGAGCGTATCGACATCGGGCCAGCAGGCAGGCACCGCGATGATCAGATCGGCATGGCCGAAGCCCATGGCGGCGAGTTCGGCCACCTGCCGGTCCCAGTCAGCCAGCTTGTCGCGCACGAGGTCCGAGCCGGTGACGCCAAGGTGGATGCGTCCTGCCACCAATTCGCGGGGGATCTCGCCCGCCGAGAGAAGGACAAGCTCCAGCCCCTCTGCCCCATCAACCGCGCCTGCATATTCGCGATCCGACCCCGTCCGGCGCAATGTAATGCCGTGCGCGCCGAACCAATCGAATGTCTGCTCCATGAGCCTGCCCTTGGAGGGGATGCCGAGTTTCAGCATGATCCGTCCTCCGTCAGGTCGGCGACAAGGCCGGGGCGGATCACGCCGCCCACGGCGGGGATGGAGCACCCCTGCCCCAGCACCTGCGTCAGCGCGTCGTAACGCCCACCCGAGGCGATCGGCGGCAGATCGGGATCGGAGCCGTGGAAGGAAAAGACGAAGCCGTCGTAATATTCCAGCGTCGTGCGGCCATGCGAGGCTTCGAAATCAAGCGCCTCCACATCGACGCTCTTGGCGGCCAGCGCTTCCAGCCGCGCTTCCATCCGGTCGGTGGCGGTGGCGATGGCGGGCATGTCGCGGGCCATGTCGCGCAGATGGGCAAGGGCCGCGGGGCTTTTGGCTGAAAGGTTCAGGAGGTCGTTCAGCCGGGTGACCTCTTCGGCGGCAACAGGCGGAGCGGCAGCGTCTTCCTGCAGGGCGGCAAGACGGGCCCTGACCTCAGCTTCAGAGCGCAGCCCGATCTGCGGCGCTTGGGCCGGGGTTTCGCCCTTTGCCAAAGCAGCCAGAAGCTGCACGCGGGGTTCGGGCACCGGACTCCGGCCCCCGAAGCGGTCGAGAAGTTGGGTGAAACGGCGGGGTCGCCAGATGTGGCGCAGAAGGGCCGCCTTGCGGCTTTCCAGCGTCTTGAGGCCGTGAACCGCCGCCATCAGGATCGCGATGTCGCCGGTCACGGCCCGAAGGTTCAGGGGCGCAAGAAGACCTGCGAAAAGGGCAAAGACCTCGGCATCGGCACCGGCCGGATTATCGCGGGTGAAAACCTCGTAACCCACTTGGAAATATTCGGATTTTCGTTCCGTCAAGTGTTCCTGCTTGCGGAAAACCTCGCCCATATAGGCGTAGCGCGCGGGCTCTGCCCCGTCCGACATATGCATCTGCACGACCGGCACGGTGAAGTCAGGGCGCAGCATCATTTCGCCGCGCAGGGGGTCATTGGTCACATAGGCGCGGGCGCGGATGTCTTCGCCGTAAAGATCCAGGAGCACCTCGGCGGGCTGCAGGATGTCGGCCTCGACCGGCACGGCACCGACCGCGCGGAAGGCGGCCATCAGGCGGTCGGCCTCGGCCCGTGCTGCCCCCTTCAGCGCCATTCAGGCGCTTCCCAGAATGCGGCGCACCTCGGCCACGAGGGTGTCGCGTGGCACTTCGGTCTGAGCGGGCTGGCTTTTCCATTCCTCGTGGCTGGCCTCGGCAGCGATCTTGGCACCGAGGAAGAGGTCCTTGAGCTGCACGACGCCCTTCGCCGCCTCATCCCCGCCCTGGATCACGGCGACGGGGGAGTTCCTTTTGTCGGCGTATTTCAACTGGTTGCCGAAATTCTTTGGGTTGCCGAGATAGACCTCGGCGCGGATGCCTGCCTGCCGCAGTTCCGTGGCCATCGCCTGATAATCCGCCATCCGATCGCGGTCCATGACGGTGACGATCACCGGGCCGCGCGTGTCGGTCTGCATGCGTCCCTTGGCGTGGAGCGCGGCCAGAAGGCGGTCAACGCCGATGGAGACACCGGTTGCCGGGACCGACTGGCCGGTGAAACGCTTGACGAGGTCGTCATAGCGGCCACCGCCCGCGACAGAGCCGAACTGACGCGGACGGCCCTTTTCATCAAGGATTTCAAATGTCAGTTCGGCCTCAAAGACCGGGCCGGTATAGTAACCGAGGCCGCGCACGACGGAGGGGTCGATGACGACGCGATCGGGGCCATAACCTTGGGCGGCAAGGAGTATCGCGATCTGTTCGAGTTCGGAGACACCCTCAGCGCCAATCTTACTGTCTCCTACCAACTCACTAAGATGAAACAAGACGGCGATGTTTCTTTTTAGTTCAGATGGATAGCCACCCTCAGGACGCGAAAACGCTTCAAATAGTTCATCGCTCATTGCTAGATCGCTATTCAGGTTTGCGA
>NZ_JBARVQ010000028.1:0-1911 GCF_049646345.1 Albidovulum sp.
AACGGTCTGCGAATGGCTGCATCGGGCAAGATATCGCCCGTGAGTCAGGCGTCGGTATTCGCTCTGAATTGGTATGGAAGTGTGGCCGAGTGGTTTAAGGCTCTAGTCTTGAAAACTAGCGTACGGGAAACCGTACCGTGGGTTCGAATCCCACCGCTTCCGCCACTTGCCCTTGAGAAACTGTTCTCTCCATCCCACCGCGGCAGGATTTTCTCGTGGTTTTCGAGGGTTATGCGGGGCGGGCTATTCACCGCATTTGTGTCAGGATGCCCAAAAGCGTTCTCTGCGGGCCGATATTCTCCGGACCTGTTAACCGCACGCATCCGGTTCTTAGCGTTATGCCTCTGATATTATGAACTTATTCTTCTCAGATCAATCGCAGCGGTTTGTTGTTCCATTCGCTTTCCTTCCGAGACCCGGATCGAACAATCGGGAACAGCACTACGCTGCTTGTGCAAAGCCACCATTTACGGCCTGTTGCCACACGTGGGCATAAACGCTTGCAGCCAGTGCCTTTTTTTCATCGGGTGTGAACGGCGGTGATGGAAGGCTTGCGAATACCTCGTCCAGGATGAAGACCTCGACATCGGCCTTGGTCTGCTCCTTCTCCCAGAAGCGATCGAGTTCAGCCAAGCGCACCTTGATAGAGGCTAGGAGGTCGCGGCTGGCCTGCTTCACGCGCTCACGAGACGTTTTGTCTAGGCTAAGTGCCACGTCAGGGTCGGCATGGGTTAAGGTCACATTCAGAACCCCATCCGCAAACTTGAGGTTCATCGACGGGCCATCTGCCCGCGCCGCCCGCTTGTCCGCTACCATTTTGATGCGGGCCAGTTGCGCCTTGGGGATTGGCACTGGCGCGTTGTGCTTTGGTTCGGGTTTGCTTGTCATGGTCTGCATTTCGCCTTCGTTGGATTTGTAGGTCGGAAATCGCGCGTCATAAGTAATACTAGACCCTCCCCCCTTGCTTCCCCTGCACCTTGGCGTGCTGGGCCGTCAGGTTTTCGGGGGCGGCATTCGCGGCGTGCATTCGGGTCAGCACAAAAGTTTGCGGTCTTGATCCTGCCCGATGCTTGCTTGCCAGCCGCAACAGACCAGCGCCTTCCAGCGTGCGGCGCGCGGCGCGCAGGCGGGAAATAGACAGGTTCATCCGGCCAGCCGACCGCATGGCGTCAAAGTCCAAGGGGAAGCGTTTGCCGGGGCTGTGGCCGTGCTGATCTACAAGCGTCACCAGCAAGGCGATTGCATCCGCGCCGTTGTCTTGGCCCCGAAGGGCATCCAAGGCCAGCCGTTGCACCGGAAAGGCGCTGTCACGGCCCCGGAAGATGCGGTTTTCCAAGCGGCAATTCCAAGCCCACTTTGCAATGTCGTGCAACTCACTATCTGGCATGGTCGCAGGATCCACGCACCAATCGTCACGGATGCCCGCAAGGTTGGCTTGCAGTTCTTCGGCACTGTCCACCAGTTCCAGCATACGCATGGCCTCCGTGACCAATTCAACGTGGCGATGCCCGTTCGGGATCGGCGCGGCCTTCATGGACGGGGCGTGACGCAGGCCAGGCAGAACCCCATTCCCCAGCACTCCCTTCACCGGGCCATAGAAACCGCCATCAGGGCGAAGCGATAGCGGCCCCACGACATAGCTGCGCGCGCCTGTCTTGATATCCACGGGCAGGCCTTCGCCGCGCAGGTTCGGCACGGCCCCTGTTGCGCGGTAATAGAGATGCCGACCGCGCGGCGTTCTGACGTGAACAGGGCTTTGACCAAACCGTGCTTCCATCCGTGCGACAAGGTCCGCATCGTCACTGTCGCAGTCGATCACCGCCAAGCCATCCAGCCGCACCCCATAGACGTGTGAACCTGCCCGGTGCATCGGGGCCAGGATTTGCGCCAAGGACAGGCCGGGGCCAGCCC
>NZ_JBARVQ010000029.1:0-4263 GCF_049646345.1 Albidovulum sp.
AGGCCGCAGGATATGAAACCGATTAGGCGCAACACGCTCTAGCCTTGGGCAACATCTTCCGCACCCGGTTCTGGCCTGCGGGTGAGGCCCCTGTGACGCTCGCCGCACTTTCGGTGCTGATCGGTGCCGGGCTGGTCCTGCCGATGGCCTTGCACAGCGAAGGCGGGCGGCTTGCGGTCCTGTGGGCCGACCGTGAAATCATGGTCCTGATACTGACCGGATCGGTCGTTGTCGCCACGCAATACGTTCTGCAATTCCGTCTGCAGGCCTTGGCGGGCCCGGTCTATATGAGCCAGATCGGAGGCGTTGCCGCGATGGTCGGCGCGGTCCTTGCCGTCACGGCGCTGCGAGAGGCGCTGCCGCCTGCCTTCTGGCCCGCCGTGGCGCTGATCGCTGCCGGAACGGTGCAGTTCCAGCGCGCGGCGCGGCAGAACGGCGACCCTTGACACTTGCCGGGGCGCGGCGCATGGCTTCGCCCCGTCATGGTCGATCTACGCCCCGTCGGTTACGTCATCGGACTCATCATCGCTGTGCTGGGCGCCACGATGGTGCTGCCCTTTACTGTCGACTACGTGCTGGCCACCGGCAATGCACAGGCTTTTGCCGAGTCCGGGATCATCTGCGTGCTGGCGGGCGGGCTGACGGCGATATCCTGCCAGAACCATGCGGGTCAAAGCCTGTCCGTGCGGCAGGCGTTCCTCCTCACCCTTGGCATCTGGTTCCTGGTGCCGTGTTTCGGAGCCTTGCCCTTCGTTATCGGTGCCCCAGATGCCCGGTTTCTGGACGCGTATTTCGAAGCCGCCTCTGGCATTACCACGACCGGGGCGTCGGTCTTTGTCGATGTCGATAGCCTGCCCTCCGGCGTCCATATCTGGCGCGGGATGCTGAACTGGCTGGGCGGTCTGGGCATCGCCTTTATCGCGATGATCTTCCTGCCGGTGATGCGGGTCGGGGGCATGCAGTTCTTTCGTGCGGAAGGGTTCGACACATTCGGTAAGGTCCTGCCGCGCGCCCGCGATATCGCGATTGAGCTGTTCTTTGTCTATGCGGGGCTGACACTGGCCTGCATGGCGGTCTACGGCGCCCTTGGCATGCCGCGGCTGGAGGCTGTGGCACATGGGTTTGCTACGATTGCCACCGGCGGCTTTTCCCCGCGCGCGGCGTCTTTCGCGGGATACGCGCCGGCGATCGAATATGCTGCGGTCCTGTTCATGATCTTGGGCAGTCTGCCCTATATCCGCTATGTGCAGCTGGTCCGGGGCAGCGCCCGGCCGTTGACGGTGGACCCGCAGGTGCGCGCCTATCTGGGCTGGATCGACGCTGCGGTGGTCTCGGTCACGATATGGCGCGTCATGTCGAGCGATCAGGCAGCGGAACCGGCCTTTCGCGAGGCGTTGTTCAATCTTGTGTCGATCATGTCCTCGACCGGGTTCGGCACCGGGTCCTTCGCGATCTGGGGTGGGTTTGCGATCATGGTTGGGCTTTGGCTGGGTGTGATCGGGGCCTGTTCGGGATCGAGCGCGGCGGGCCTGTCGGTGTTCCGGGTACAGATCCTGATGCAGGGACTTTTCGCCGAGATCCGGCGCATCCATTCGTCCCATCGTGTGACCCCGATCAAATATGCCCGCAGGACCGTTGACCGCGATACGCTGGACGCGATCACGCTTTACCTTGGCGCCTATATCCTGACCTTCGGGGTCGTGGCCGTTCTGATCCTCGATACCGGGGTCGATGTTGAATCGGCGATATTCGCGTCCTGGACCTCCATCGGCAATATCGGCTACGGCTACGGCCCGCTGGTCGCGCCGACCGGAACCTTCATCGACTTTCCGGATGTAGCTAAGCTCTTGATGATCCTCGCGATGATCATGGGGAGGCTGTCGCTTCTGTCGGTGTTCGTGGTGGCCTTGCCGCGCTTCTGGCGGGCCTGAAGCCAGCGCAGGTCTTCCGACGATGACATGGTGTGGCTTTCTGGAACGGGGTTTTTCCGGCTTTGTTGCCGGTGCCGCTTATGACGGGCGGGCACTCAGACAGCGTGCATGTTCCAGGCGAACGGCAGCCCCATGTCAAATCTCAGAACCGGCCATCATCGACCGTTAAGTGTACCTTTTGCGATCAAGATCTGGCGCGGAAGATCTGCCTTATCGCGTTTCGGGATTTCGTTAAAACAAGTAGCTGATTTCGAACGAAAAAGGTTCGAATTCTGATTCACTGTAAACCCGAAACGGATAGGTGCCCCTTGAAAGCAGTCTGACGGCGGCAAAGGCAGAACGGTCTGACGGGCGTTCCGTCAGCCCTGATCCTGCTGCCGGGTGCCGCTGAACTGCTGGTCGAACAGCTTCTTGAATGCGCCGCCTTTTTCCAGAAGCTCGTTGGCGGTTCCCTTTTCGACAACCTCGCCCCGGTCCAGCACATAGATGCAGTCGGCCTGAAGGATCGTCGACAGCCGGTGGGCGATGATGATCGTCGTCCGGTCCTTTGTGATCCGGCTCAGCGATTCCTTGATCAGCGCCTCGGAGTTGGCGTCGAGCGCGCTCGTCGCCTCGTCCAGTAGCAGGATCTCGTTGTCGCGCAGGATGGTCCGGGCGATGGAGATGCGCTGCTTCTGCCCGCCCGAGAGGAAGCCGCCATGTTCACCGACCTGCTTTTGGTAGCCTTTGGGCCATTCCATGATGAAGTCATGCGCATGGGCGGCCTTCGCGGCGGCCTCAACCTCTTCATCACTGGCATCGGGGCGGCTGCAGCGGATATTTTCCATGATCGTGGTCGCGAACAGGAAGGTGTCTTGCCCGACGAAGGATATCCGTTTGCGAAGCGACGCAAAGGTCAGCTCCTTCAGGTCCTGGCCGTCGACCGTGATCCGGCCCTTGGTCGGATCGTAAAGCCGCATGACAAGGTTGAAGATCGTTGATTTGCCACTGCCGGACGGCCCGACCAGCGCGGTCGTCTTGCCCGCTTCGAAGACAAGGCTCATCTTCTTGATGACCGGGCGCTTTTTGCCGTAGCCGAACTGCACTTTCTCGAACCGCACTTCGCCCGGGCCTGCGACGAGGTCTTTGGCATCATCGGCTTCCAGCATGACATCGGGCTGGTCGATGATCTCGAACATCAGCCGCACCCGGGCCATCAGCCGTTCCAGCGACACCCGCACCCGCGACAGGCGCTTGGCGGGTTCATAGGCCATGAGCAGAGCGGTGACAAAGGACATGAGCTGACCGGGTGAGGTTGGCTCCCCCCCCATCAGGTTGACCGAACTGATCAGCACCACAGCGGCGATGGCAAAGCCCGACAGCGTTTCCATCAGCGGGCTGGCGATCGATTCCAGCCGGGCGATGGAATTCGCCCGATGCTCGACCTGTTTGACCGCATCCTTCATGCGACCGATCATCCGGTCTTCGAGCGCAAAGACCTTGATGACACGAATGCCGCCCGAGGTTTCCTGAACGATCTTGATGATCTCGGACAGCGCGCTGAGTTCGTTTTCCATGATCGCCCGGACCTTGCGCAGCAAGATCCGGACCGCGATGATCGCAATGGGGCCGATCACGAGGGAGACGAGTGACAAAAGCGGCTGCTGGTAGAACATCACCGCAATCAGGCCCGCCAGCGTCAGAGTGTCCTTGACCGCCGAGGTGACGATCAGGTCAAGCATCTGCCGGGCGGATTCGGCGCTGTTGGTGACCCGCATCAGCAGGCCAGAGGATTCGTTGTTGTCGAAAAACGCGACACCCTGGCCGACCATCTTCAGATAGAGCCGTTCCTGTTGCGTCGCGACGATGCGGTTGCCAGCCTTTTTCATGTAGACCGACTGGATGTAGGAGGCGAGACCCTTGACCGTGAAGATACCCGCGACCATGGCCGCAACGGTGTTCACCCGCGCCCGGTTGCCGGTATCGGTCATCGCATCGACGATGCCTTCCATGACCCATGCGCTCGCCGCTGCGGCAAGAGCAGCAACCACCATCGCGATGACAGCGACGGCGTAGATCTTGCCCTGACTGCGCAGCCCATCCTTTATCAGGCGCATGAACACGCCCGAATCGAGCATGTCGGACCATTTGCCATCCGGGGTGATTGGGTCAACCGGCTCGGCCATGTTTATCGCGATCCCGTTCTCAGATGCTTCTCTGATACGTCAGAGGTATTATTCCTGCACAGGCGACCGGCTGGACGCTGCGGTAACATCGGCACTCTGCGGACAAGGCGCAAGCCCGAATGCCTCACTTAATGCCTGGGGCAAGAATGTCCAGAAGTGAACCGATG
>NZ_JBARVQ010000030.1:0-1672 GCF_049646345.1 Albidovulum sp.
AAGAAGACTGGTGGCGTCTGAATGTGCGCGGTGGCTCCCATTTCCACATCGAACCCGATGCTTTTTGGCGTTCTAAAACATGCCCACCCGAGCGAGCCTGCTCCAGGCAAGCATGTCTGGATGGACGAAAACGGCGTGCTGCGCAAAGAGACGGCCGGACGGCTCACCCGCTCCAACTATTTTCTGTGTGGAGCGGCTGACCTGACGGGATTTGCAGACCGTTATCTGTCGCTGCCCGCATCCGTCCACCTGACAGCCGGTATTGCGTCTGGGGTGTCAGAGGCGCTCGTGCTGCCGAGCCACGCAGCTGGAAACGGTGTGATCGCCCGGACGAACGAATACTTTCGCCACCCTGCCGGAAACGCCCTTTTGACCATCGACTGCGACCAGATCGGGGATCCGGATGCGGTTCGGGAGGAGCTGCTGAACGCCTTGCCCGGCCTGACCCGCGCCGCGATGGCTACGGCTTCCTCATCCTCCTCCAATCTAAGTTGGCCGGGTGGCGAAACAGGCGCGAAATCGCTGCATTGCTTCCTGATGGTGGCAGACGGTTCCGACGTACCACGCGCGCTCGAAGACGCCCACAAGCGCCTCGTGCTGAGTGGAGCGGGTCGGCACAAAGTCGCCACGGACGGTTCGTTCCTGGAACGCTCGATTGTGGATCTTCAGTTGCGTGTGCCATCGCAGCCGATCTTCCTGCGCGCTCATGTCTGTGACCCTGTGATGCAGACAAAGGATGTGCGCCTCTATGACGGTCTCGCACCGGTGGACAGCCGGGTTGCCATCCCGCCGCTGTCCGAGATCGAAGAAGCACGTCTGCGCAGCATGTTGCTTGAGGCACGCTCGCACCTGGCACCGGAAATGGCACGTGCGCGCAGCCTCTATACGGGCAAACGGGTCCAGGAAATGGTGGGCACGTGGCGTGCCGCAGGACCGCGCCCTGATGCAAATAAATCAGATGCTGAACACGCGCGCTCTTGGCCCTTCGATGCCGATAGTTCTGTCGAGCGGTGTTGCAGTGACTGTTGCGGACATTTTTGCCAATCCAGCGGCATTCCACCTCCAGACCTGCCGTGATCCGCTGGAACCCGAACGCGGTGGCAGGAGCCAGGCCAAGATTTACGCGATGCAGGATAAACCGTGCATTCGCTCATTCGCACAGGGTGGCCGCGTGTTCACCCTGACATCTCTATCAGATCGCGCTCGTCGGAGGATCTTCTGTGCTTGAAACCACAAATCACAACGACTGGCTTGAGGCCGAAATCACCCGGATTGCCGCTCTGCACAAGGGAGAACGCAACCCCGCTGTGGTCAAACTGGTCGCCGAGGCCAAGGCACGCGGCTATCCGCAAAAGAAGGCTGACGTGGACAAGATGGTCAAGGCTGCCTCCCGGGCCGCAAAAGACGACCGTTCAGAAATGACGAGTGAAGATGCCGCGCGCAGCCGGGAATTCACTCTGGAGCCAGGGGCTACGCGGCAGCCGCGATATGTACCTGCGCGCGCGGTGCCAATGGATCGACCCCGTAAATTATCATGTCATCTGGACCATCGCGCACTGGCGCGGCAAATTCTACAGTTGGATCGGGCCGAAGTGGATGCCGTTTCAAATTGGGCAGCTCGAGGCGATCATACACAACTGGCTGACCGACGAATGCTGTCTGAGGTTGGTGG
>NZ_JBARVQ010000031.1:0-3837 GCF_049646345.1 Albidovulum sp.
GCCTTCGATCATGCGCTGGACAGAGCCATCCCGCAGGCCATCACCTATCATGTTCGTAGCATTATGTCACATTACGCGGTGCCGATCACCCTGGGGGGCGACCACTACATCACTAACCCGATCCTGAAGGCCATCGCAGAAAAGCATGGGCCGGTCGCCATCATCCAGTTCGACGCCCATTCCGATATCTGGCCCGACGACAATCCGGACCGCATCGACCATGGCACGATGATGTATCGCGCGGTTAAAGACGGGCTGGTTGATACGGCGCGGTCGGCCATGGTGGGGATCCGAACCACGATCGAGGATCCTCTAGGCGTCACGATACTGGATTCGCTGTGGGTGCACGAACATGGGCCCAAAGCGGTGGTTGAACGTCTGCGGCAGATCGTCGGCAACGGCCCGGTCTATGTGACATTCGACATCGACGGCCTCGATCCGGCTTTCGCGCCGGGGACAGGCACGCCGGTCTTTGGCGGGCTGACCTCGGGCCAGGTCGACCTGATCCTGCGTGGCCTTGCCGGAATCGACATCATCGGCGGCGATGTTGTCGAGGTCAGCCCACCCTTCGACACCACCGGTGCAACCGCCGTGGCAGGAGCGGCAATTGCCCTGAACCTCATTTGCCTACTTGCAGCACGGCGGGGAGGGGCGCGGGTTGGATGACAACCGCCCCTTGCTGGCGCCTGATGCGGTCTGGGAGGAAGACTGGTTTGCGCTGGAAACGCTGGACGCCGATACGCTGGCGATTGGCGAGCCGCTCTATTTCCAGTGCAACTGGAGCTATCTGATTTCTGACGGCGATCACAGCCTGCTGTTCGATACGGGCTGTGGCCAGGTCCCAATTTCACCGGTGGTCAACCGGCATAGGCGGGCCGGGTTGAAGGTGTTGCCTTCACACATGCATTACGATCACCTGGGCGGCATCGGCGCGTTTGACCCGGTGATCATCGCCGATCTTCCAGTGTTGCGCGCCTGTGTTGATGGTGAGGTGCTGGTGCCGACAGAAGACCTTTTCCTCGGCACCAAACACGGGCTAGCGGTGCCCAGGATCTCAGTGACAGAATGGGTCAAGCCACAAAGTTGGATCGATGTGGGGACGCGGCGGCTGCAGGTTCTGCACACTCCCGGCCATTCGCCGGATTCCATTTCTTTGTGGGAGCCAGCGCGCAAGCGCCTTTTCGCTGCGGATTTCCTGTATAGAGGAGCGTTGTACGCGCAGGTTCCGGGCGCATCCTTGCGGGCCTACTACGCAAGTTGCCAGATGTTGCTGGAGCTTTTGCCCGGTGACGCGGCCATTTTCGGCGCCCATGGCCAGCCCGACGCACAGGGGCGCAGCATGGCGCCCGAGCTTGGGATGAGCGATCTTGCCGATCTGGCCGCTATGTTGGAACGATTGGTGACGTCCCCTCCGGCAGAGGCGGGCGAGTTCAAGGTCAATGCCCGGATGAATTTAGCCTATTCACCCGAGAGGCCGTGATCGCGCGAAATAGGCAGATGTTTGGCCCAGCGCCACGGAACCAGTCCGGGCCAGCGCATCATGCCCGCTGGCGCCTTTCGATGTCGAAGCAAATCTCAGTCCCCGCGTTCCATGTCTTCCAGCACAAGCTGATTGAACCGGTGGTGCAGCTGATCCCAGAAGGGCGCGTAGTAATGCTGGCGGAAGGCGGGTGACCGGCGGGCCGACTGAACGGCCTCGATTGCCACCGTATCCTCCTGATGCACTTCATCGAAGAGAGCCTTCAGAACGACCGTCTCTTCGTTCTGGAATGCCTCGCTTTTCAGTGCCTCGGGCGCGAAGAAGCGCAGATGGGCCGTTTCCGTCAGGCCGGGTGCGATGGGGATCGAGAGATTGACCTTGATGTAATATTCTAAAAGCGGCGCATTCACATTAGGGTAGATCGTCGTGAAGAAGCCCCAGTCGGGCATCCGCTCCGGATCATGTCCGGCGGTGGCAAGCTTCAGCTTTTCGAACGTCTTGGCCGAATTTTTCGCCAAGTGCTGAAAGGCCAGGACCGGACCGTCGACCGTGCGGCTGAACAGGGGATTGCCCTCGCTGTCCACACGCGGAACGTCGGGAGAGTTGCGATAGATAGCGTGGGTGAAACTGGCGTGCAACTGGTTGATCGACGCGTTTTCCTGATAGGTCTTCCAATTGCCCTTGATCACCCGACGTTCGACCAACGGCTTGCCTGAGGCATCGCGTGCCGGGACCAGCCGGTCGATGGCATAATGTTCACCGACAAGTTTCCGCCAGGGTGCCAGCATCTCGTCGATGGGGGCCGCCGTGCCAGACATATTGATGAACACGACGCCCATGCGTTCTTCGCAGGCGATGGGCGCCAGATCGGGGTTCTTGTCGCCAAAAGCCTTCCGGTCGCAGTCCGCGCGCGCGTTCCAGAAGGGCGCGGCCGTCAGCTTGCCGTTCAGATCATAGCGCAGGCCGTGGTAGAAGGTCTCGATTTCGGTCACGCCGGACATGCGCGTTTGGGCGACCAGACAGCCGTCATAGGGCACGATGTTATGGAACATGCGCAACCGGCCATCGGTGCCGCGGATCGCCAGCAAGGGCATGTCGAGGTAGTCGAACGGATGCACGTCGCCGATCTCATCGACCTCGCAGGAAAAAAGCACGCCCATCCAGTTGCGCGCCATTACCCGGTCTTTTTCAAGTGCGAACCAAGCCTCGTCGTTGAATGCCTGGGCAGGCAGTGTCATGGCGGTTTCAAGCGGGCGGTGCACCGCCTCACATTCGTGCGCAGTCATCAATGCGGCGAGTTTCTTGTCCAAAACTGAATCTCCCATAAGCAAAGTCGCTTGGCCGGAATCTGAGTGAGGTTGCCTTGCGGCGAAATATGGCAATTGCCCTATTCGCTGCGCCGACATCCGGGGCTACCCAGTCCGCAACCACCTCGCGATAAGCGGATGATAGATGTGACCAAGGTAACAATTACGGGTCAGGGACCCACCCTGGTTCTGGTTCATGGCATTGGGGTGACGGGCGCAACCTGGCAGCGGATAGCCGAGATCCTGGCGCCGACCCATTGTGTTGTGACCTATGACCTGCGCGGCCACGGCGCGGGCGAAAGCGGCACGCCGGCCTTTGAGCTTGCTGATCTGGTCAAGGATCTGGACCGGGTGATCGCCAAGGCGCCGGAGGGTCCCCTGGCCTTGGCCGGGCATTCCCTCGGCGGCATGATCGCTGCGGCATGGGTCAGGGACAATCCCGGCAGGGCGCAGGCCCTGGCGATCCTGTCATCGGTGGCCGGCCGACGGGCAGAAGAAATTGACCGACTGCGCCTGATCGCCGCCCGGATTCGTGCTGGCGAGGGGCCCGATCTGATACCGGCCATGGCGGCGAACTGGTTTTCCGAGGATTTCACCCGCAACAACAATTCCAAGATCGCGGCAAGGGTGGCACAGGTGCTTTCGGTGCCTCCCGATGTGCTTGCCAATGTCTTCCAAATCTTCGGCGAAACCGAGATGCAGCCTTGGCTGCCGCACCTTAAGCTCCCGGTTTTGCTGATGACTGGGGCGGGTGATCTGGCCTGTTCGCCCGAACGTAACGCGGAAATGGCACGGCACATGCCAAATGCGGAACTTTGCATCATTCCCGGCGTCCGCCATTCCATGCTGGCCGAGGCCCCAGAAACCATTGCCCATTCGCTTCGCAACTTTCTCGCGCGTCATGCGCAAACGGTGGATATGGCATAAACCATATTCATTGTGCAGCACGAGATCGAGATAGTTCGCGGGCACAATATGGAAGAGCGCCATGAACAGCCCTTTGAAAAACAGCGAAGAATCAACGATCTGGGCGCAGGACCGGGCTCATTT